>JAZRSP010000229.1:0-9376 GCA_045651565.1 Victivallaceae bacterium
TGCCGGGGGTCATGGCGGCCATGGTTGCTGCAGCTTCCATAGAGAGAAATTCATTCCCCTGGGCGGTCCCGACGGCGGTGACGGCGGCCCCGGCGGCGATGTGGTTCTCGTGGCAGACAAAAATGAGCAGAGTTTAGTTTCGCTCATGTACAACCGCCACTATGAAGGCAAAAACGGCGTTCATGGCAAAGGCAGCAATATGCACGGCAAACGCGGGGAAGACACATTTGTAAAAGTCCCTGTCGGAACGGTAGTTGCAAATGCAGAAACCGGAGAATTTATCGCTGATATCAGCGAACTCGGCATGCAAGTTATCGTCGCCAAAGGCGGCAAAGGCGGTCGAGGAAATACTAGATTCGCCACCAAGCAAATCCGCGCTCCGCATGAGCGTGAACTCGGAGAGCCGGGCGAACTTGTAAACTTGCACTTGGAGTTGAAAACCATTGCAGATGCAGGCTTGGTAGGTTTTCCCAATGCAGGCAAATCAACTCTTTTGAGCAAACTCTCCGCTGCTCGTCCTAAAATTGCACCATATCCCTTTACTACCTTGCACCCGATTGTCGGAATTATGGAATTTCCGGACTTTTCACGAGTTACGGTTGCCGATATTCCGGGTTTAATTGAGGGCGCAAGCAACAATGTCGGTTTGGGTCATGAATTTTTAAAGCACATTGAGCGCACTACTGTTCTCTTGTATGTGCTTGACATGGCAGGAACTGACGGCAGAACGCCGTGGGAAGATTTCAGAAACCTCCAAAAAGAGTTGGAACTCTACATGAAAGGTCTCTCCAAACGCCCCGCTATCGTTGTTGCTAACAAAATGGATGTGGAAATAAGTAAAGAAAATTTGGAACTTCTTCGTGAAGAACTGTCAAGCGAGGTTGTAGAAATTATTCCGATCTCGGCAAATGAAAATAATTTGGGTGATTTAAGGGAAATTATTCGTAAAAAAGTCTCCGAAAACCGCGCAAAAAAGGTTGTTTATTAAAAAAACCGATA
The DNA here is from genome assembly GCA_045651565.1 of Victivallaceae bacterium. Taxonomy (GTDB): domain Bacteria; phylum Verrucomicrobiota; class Lentisphaeria; order Victivallales; family Victivallaceae; genus RGIG5270. The sequence goes on from JAZRSP010000229.1 coordinate 1,000, forward strand.
ATATTTGTTATTTGACTTGAAAATTTCCAAATTTGATGTATATTAAATATGATTAAATTTTGAATACAAATTATTTTAATGTATAAGGAGTTAAAAAATGTACGCAATTATTCAAACCGGTGGTAAACAGTACAAAGTCCAAGTCGGCGATTTTGTTGAAATCGAAAAATTGGACGCAGAAGTTGGTGCAAAAGTAGTTTTTGATACCGTTCTCGCAGTTGGCGAAGAAGGTGGCAAACTCAATGTCGGTACTCCGACCGTTGCAAATGCAAATGTTGAGGCTGAAATCGCAGATCAGTTCCGCGGCAAAAAAATCGTCGTTTTCAAAATGAAAAGACGCAAAAGCTATCGCAGAACTTACGGCCATCGCCAGTCTATCACTCGCGTAAAAATTACTGCTATCAACGCTTAATTTGTCCGCAGCATGTGATTAATTAGAGTTACGAGGCATTATCTCTCTCGGTCTGAAAACTGAATTGATAGTGCCTTTTTTGATTTTTTATAAAAACACAACTTTATAGGTGAATTTATGCAATACGATCGTAATAATGCTTTAATCGGCACAAGCCTGCCCGGTATTAAACTTATCAATCAGGGAAAGGTTCGTGATGTTTATGACTTGGGCGACAGTTTACTTTTTGTAGCAACTGACCGTTTGAGTGCCTTTGACGTGGTCATGCCCAATGGTATCCCGCAGAAAGGCGAAGTTTTGACTCAAATTTCTAAATTCTGGTTCGACTTAATGAGTGATATTCCCAACCACCTTATTACTTGCGATGTCACCACCCGTCCCGAACTTCAAGCATACGCTAAAGACTTGCAGGGTCGTTCTATGATCGTCAAAAAGGCAAAAATTCTTCCCGTAGAATGTATCGTTAGAGGCTATTTAGTCGGAAGCGGTTGGAAAGATTATCAGAAAACCGGTATGGTTTCAGGGATTAAACTTCGTGACGGTTATCAGCAGGCTTCTAAACTTGATGAACCGCTTTTTACCCCCTCAACCAAAGCAGCTATCGGAGAACACGATGAAGCGATCTCTTTTGAGCAAGTTGCAGAGTTGATCGGTCTTGAAAAAGCAACCAAAATCCGTGACCTTTCTCTCAAAATTTACACCACTGCTCGTGATTATGCCGAAGAAAAAGGCATCATCCTCGCTGACACCAAATTTGAATTCGGTGAAATCGACGGCGAAATCATCCTCGCTGACGAAGTTCTTACTCCCGACTCAAGCCGTTTCTGGCCGCGTGACCAGTATCAAGTCGGCACCAGCCCGGTGAGTTTGGACAAACAATTCGTTCGTGACTATCTCGAAACTTTGGATTGGGACAAAGTCGCACCCGGTCCGGATATTCCCGACGATGTAGTAGCAAAAACTCAAGCAAAATATCTTGAAGCTTACACCAAACTTTCAGGCAAAGCACTTTAAGTTTTTTAATTTGAATTACTGAAAAATACAAAAGGAGCGAAAATTTTCGCTCCTTTTTTTTTATTTTATGCACCATTACGCAATAACACTTAAAAGCGTAATTTTATGAAGTTATCTACCTCTATCTTAAATTATCCAAAATTTTAAGCAATTGCGGCAATAACTGCTTTTTGCGGCTGAGTATTCCGGGTAAGTCATAGAGGTTATCCTCCAACTTTTTATATGGAATAATTTCCATAATTTCCTGTTCGCCGACAAGTAGCAAAAGTGAATTTTCGCTCTGAACATCAGTAACCAGCAAGCCGAAAAAGTCCAATTTCTCCTCTTTGACATACACTTTGGCAGTCTGTGTGAGTTCATCTTTCTTTTTATAGAACTCACTGAATCCGAGTTCTTCAATCTGGGCGATATTAAAGACATAGCGGTCAAGATGTTTAAACTTCTTGCAATCCACCGAAAATAACTCTTTCGGCGTCTTATTGGCAATAACTGAACCTAACTGGAAAATTTCTTTAAGCAGCGACTCTGATTTCACTCCGGAAATTTTTTCCAACATCCGCAAAATCCGCTCATCACGTTCGGTAGCAGTAGGAGAACGAAGCAACAAGGTATCGGCAATAATTCCACCCTGCATGATTCCGGCAATATTTTTCGGAATATTTATCTGATACATCAAATACATTTCAGCAACCAGCGTACAGGTACTTCCTACAATATCACTGGTCACTTTGATAGTGTTGGTCTGCGGGGGCAAGTTCAATCTATGATGATCGACAATTTCTATTACCTGTAACTGCTCAATACCCTTAACGCTCTGCTCATACTCATTATGGTCAACGAGGATCAGTTTATTGCCATTATTATCGTCGAAATTAACTCTTGCAAAAGTTCCAATCAACTCCCCATAACGATTGACCACCGGAAAAATATCATCAGTATCAGAGAAAACCGTATGCCGTATATCACTTAATGTGTCTTCGCAACGGAAAGTTGGCACATCATCTTGAATCAAAGTACCTATCGGGCAAGAAACCTTTAAGCGTCTAACCACCGTCGCCGAATCAAAAGGCGTTCTAATAATGGAAATTTTGCGATCTTTCGCCGCTTGAAGTACCACCGGGTCAATCTCTTTGGCACCGGTTACGATAATTAACCGGATTCCCAGATGAATGGCTCTTAAATGGATATTGGTTCTATCGCCCACGATAATTGCCAATTCTTCCGGTTTATCTGCCGGCACATGCTCTCCGAAACTTGTTTCATTCATTGCCGCCACATAGACTGAAAAATTCTGCTCTTTTTTCTCATCGAAAAGACTTACCGCCTCGCCTTCAAGAACTTCCAAAATAAGTTTCAATGAAGAAATTACATTTCTATCAACCAAAGTATTATTACGATTATCCCCCACATGCAGAAACGACCCTAAAAGAGAGAAAATCGACAACATGCCTTTGTAGTGGTTTTTATTATCAACCACCGGGATTCTGGAGAGTTTAGCCTTTTCAAGCATCTTGATTCCCTCAAAAAGCGACGCATGCTCATTCAAGGCGATAAAATCACGATTCATGATATTGCGCACTCTTGGGTACACATCAACTTTCAGCTGCGGCAGAGGGGTATTAAACTTCTTAAAAAGGTATTCTGTTCTCTCGCTCACCAATCCGGCTCTGGCAGCAACAATATTTTTTACCCCCAAAGCCTTTTTGAGTTCAGTCAAAGCAAAACTTGCTGCCACACTGTCGGTATCAGGATTACGATGACCTATAACGATAATTTCATCAGAACACTTTTTTTTCACAGTAAAATCTCTCTCATATTTTTACTTTAAAAACTCTGCGATTTTATTTTTAGCAAGTTCCAACCGCTTTGCATTAAATATTTTTTTGCCGTTCAAATTCGCATCAAGTGCAACATTTTTGCCTTTTCTGCGAGCAAGTACATTCAGTGCCAACTGCTTTTCTGCGCAATCGGGGATATTGGCAAGCACACTCTCGGTCGCACTCTTATCTGAAACGACCTTGAATAACGCATAGTAAACCGCAAATTCAATATTGTTGGGAGATTGTTTTGCCAATTCTTCGAAATACCAGCAACTTGAATTAAAATCGCTTGCCTCCAAAGCCTCATCGGCAGTTTTGAGCAAGAAAGTTCTCAACTCTTCATCGCTATTAATAGTCGGAGCTTCAACCTCGGCAACGGGTTTACTCAAACTCTCAATTTCTGTTGCGAGGAACTCATATTTTTCTTTCAAAGCATTGTATGCTGCCAACAAAGTTTCATACTCATTGTTGTCAGTCATAATAAATTTCTGTGATTTGGAAGTTGACGGAGCAGTTTTAAGTGCATTAAGTTCTGCCAAAAGTTCCCGATTTCTCTTCTCCAAACTTGCGATATTCTCTTGGAGCGCTTCAATTGTCATCTGGGATTGCTTTTTGAAGCCTTCAAATTCTTCACGCACCTTGCCGGCTTCCTGATAACCCATTTTTTCGCTGCTTGAACGGTTCTCCAACTGCAACTTCAATTCTTCATTTTTAGCAATAAGCAAGTTCAAGTTTTCGTAATTTCTCTTATTTTCGGCTTTCAATTGCTCATAAGACTCACTCAATGACTTATAGGTTTTCTGCTGCAATAAATACTGTTCACGGAGATTTGCAAGTTCTTTAGTCAGAGATTGATTTCTGCTTTCGAGAGTTGCGATAGTTTCTGAATAAGTTGCATTCTGTTTTTTCAATGCGGCAATCTGCTCTTCTAATTCCTTAACTTTTGCAGTCACCTCGGCTTGTTTGCGTGACATCTCCTCACCTACAACCTTTAACTGGCGATTTTCTGCCAAAACTTTTTCATAAACTTCGTTATTGCTGCTCTTGCGCTGTAATTCTTCAATCCAGAGATTAAGTTTGGATATCTCCTCTTTGTTCTTCTGCAATGCCGCATTCAAGTTGTCGATAGTCTCCAAATTTTTAGCGATAACGGATTTCAACTGTTGAATTTCCTCATTGCGTTTTGCGAGGAGATCAATAGTTTTCTTCAACTCGGTTCGCAACGATTCAATAACCTTTAAATTCTTCTCATTTTCGGCTTTCAAATTCTGCAATTCCTGTGAAGAACCGCGAGTAAGTTTCTGTGCTTTCTCCAATTCTTCCTGAACGAGTTGCAGTTTTTTCTCCAAATTATCCGCTCTCAATCGTTCTGCGATCAAAAGTTTTTGGAGATTATCAAATTCCTCACTGCTGCCGCCGCTACTATTGTTTTTCAACTCTTCATAGCGTCTTTCGAGCATGCGGTATTTATTTTCCAATTGTTGTTTTTCCTTGATCAAACTCTCCAAATTCTGGCTTGAAACATTTTTTTCACGCAATTGTTTACGCAAGTTTTCAACCTCTATAAAGAGTTTGAAATATTTATCTTTGTAGTCCTCATTACTTAAATTTGCCCCTCCATCACCGGAAGTAGGAACAACTTTTACATTATCAGGCAAACGAGTTGAGCTTGAACTACCCTCTTCGAGGCGTTTTTGGATTTTGCTGATCTGACTTTCGCAGAGTTCCAAGCGGTTTTTGATAATCGCCTGATTCCAATCAGGACGCTGTTCTCTCACCAATAAGTAAGCTTCTTTTGACTCCTTGTAGAGTTCCAATGCCTCTTGAAATTTTCCATTTTGCAATGCTTTATCCGCCTTTTGGAACGAATCATAACCGCGCCGCCAAGCATCAAAAACATTAAATTTTTCTTCCGCCGCCAAAGTGCTGATACATACAGTCATTACTGCCAGCAAAAACAACATAATTTTTTTCATAATGTTTACTCTTTCATTTATCTGTTAATATAAACGGTTCAAATTTATGAAAATATTCCTCCGGAATATTAATTTCCAAATGCAAATAACCCAAGTCATCGTAATTCTCTGACAACACCGCCCCATTTTTGTAGGCAAACGCCATCAAGTCATGCCGTGACGGCGGCAAAGAAACTCGCAATCGGGACAATTTAGTATCCACGATTTCGGCGATTTTCTGTACCAATTCGTCCATATTGCGGCCGGTTTTGGTTGACACATAGACGCCGTTTGACGCAACCAGACGAGATTTGGCAATTGCAAAAACCTCATCTTCCGTATCAATTTTGTCAATTTTGTTCAAAACCACCAAAATATTTTTGTCTTCTGCCCCCAAATCATGCAGAACATCCAAAGTCGTTTCCCATTGTTCAAAGAGAATCGGACTTGATATATCAAGCACCAAAATCAAAAAGTCCGCTAAAACTGCTTCTTCCAAAGTCGACTTAAATGCTTCAACCAAATCATGCGGCAAATCCCGCACAAATCCTACTGTATCGGTCAAAAGTATCTCCTGATTATTGGGCAGTTTTATCTTTCTCGTTGTCGGGTCGAGTGTCGCAAAAAGTTTATCCTCAACCAGAACCGATGCCCCCGAAAGTGCCTTCAAAAGCGAAGACTTCCCGACATTAGTATAGCCCACTATCGCACCATGCACAATTGAACGACGTTCTCGCAACTTACGAGTTGTGCTTCTCTGCTTTCTCACCTCGGCAAGTTCTTTGGTCAACTGCGCAATCTCACGCTTAACCATTCGGCGGTCGACCTCAATCTGGGTTTCCCCCTCACCTCGTGTGCCTTTGGCACCGCCGCGCTGACGGGAAAGGTGTGTCCATGCCTTGCTCAATCTCGGCAAGTAATATTTCATCCTCGCAAGTTCAACCTGCAAAACCGCTTCTCTGGTAATCGCCCTCGAAGCAAAAATATCAATAATGATTTCTTCTCTGTCAACCACGCAGACCTTGCTCAATTTTTCCCAATTTCGTTGCTGCGACGGCGATAAACTGTCATTGAAAATCAGTGAATCCGCATTAAGATGCTTCATTAAGTCAACAATCTCATTTGCCTTGCCGGAACCGACATAAAATTCAACACTCGGCGACTTTACGGGCGCAATAACCCTCCCGACAACATTGATGGACAAATTCTGCACCAACTCTGCCAATTCGTCAAGGTGCTCATCCACCTCGCTTTCCAACTGGTCTGGGTGCTTAATCCCAATGATGACGGCGCGTTCAACTTGTTTCTTTGTATCTTTCGCTGTATCTATCATATATAGAAATATACCACATTGTATAAAAAAATCAAATATTTATTTGAAAAATGATTTGATTTTTCTGAAAAATGTACTATATTGTGTAGTATTACTTGCGAAAGACGCGCGGGTGGCGAAATTGGCAGACGCGCCGGATTTAGGTTCCGGTCCTTCGGGGTGTGGGTTCAAGTCCCACCTCGCGTACCAGTCCGTCCGTTAAGTAACAGTGTTTTTGAAGTTTTTTCGTGGATCCATAGCTCAGTTGGTTAGAGCAGGTGACTCATAATCTCCGGGTCGTCGGTTCAAGTCCGTCTGGATCCACCATTTTTTTTGCTTTATAAAAAAGGGATAACATAATAAAAAAAGACATCTTGAAAATAAATTTTCCGATGTCTTTTTTATTATTGAAAATAGAGGCGGAGAAATGAAATCGAAAAATGTTGTCCAATTCTCCATGTCCACTTCAATGCTTCAAAAAGTGTCAACTTCGGGTTTTCCTCATATTCCGGATTGTCTGCAACAAAATCAATAAATGCCTGTGCCATAACTCCCGGAATTAAAGATTTTTTCAACTCCCCGGTCAATGTTTCATCCGTATATATTGGAACTTTTCCATCAAATATTCCCCAAAAGTCAAATTTTTGCTCCGCCTTGTTAAGATAATTTGTTACCGCTTCGGCACTTTTCGCAAACACAAATGTAAAAAGACTCGAAAGTTCATCAATGCTCAACTCTTTGCGGTTATTACGCAATAAATACTCATCTGTTTTTACCATCAAATCCATGAAAAACTTTTTTTCAACCTCTGCCAAATCCTCTATCAGCAAAAATTCAGTATCATCTATCAACTCTTTTTCTCTGGCAGTTTTTATCAAGGTTTGTGCCAGCAACAATGCTTTATTATCCATATTAAAACAACTCATTTCTATTTTTTATCTGCCAATCAATCGGCGTTAAATTAAACTTTTTCAATTCCTCGTTACACCTTGAAAAGGGTTTACTCCCGAAAAATCCTCTACTTGCCGATAATGGCGACGGGTGTACTGACTCGATTACAGCATGTTTAGTGCAATCAATCAAGTTCTTTTTGCTTATTGCATTTGCCCCCCAGAGGATAAAAACCACATGTTCTTTCTCCTCGCTTATTCTGCGAATTATCAAATCGGTAATCTCTTCCCACCCAATATTTTTATGCGAATTGGCATTATGCGCAGTAACTGTCAAAACCGTATTGAGCAACAGCACCCCCTGCTCTGCCCAGCTATCCAAACAACCATGCTTCGGAATATCGCAACCAATATCAGCTGCAAGTTCTTTATAAATATTTTTTAAACTCGGCGGCAACTTCTGCAAACTCTCAGGCACAGAAAAGGCAAGTCCATACGCCTGACCGAAGTCATGGTACGGGTCTTGCCCTAAAACTACAACTTTTACCTCCTCAAAAGAGGTCATTTTGAGTGCATTAAAAATATTCTCTTCGGCTGGGAAAACAACTGCTCCAAAACTTTTAATATCATTTAAATATTTAACAATGCGTTTCATAGCAGAAGCAAAGACCGCTTGATCCGCAGTCTTTGCTTCCAATCGTTCCAGCCAATTTTCCGGAATATTTTTTAACAATTAAGCATACCCCCTGCCAAAATAATTCTGACGTCTTCTTCAGAAAGTTTGTGAGTAAGTTCAATTGCCACTCTGCTTCCGTCATTTTTCACGACAGTTGCTGTGATTTTACCGCTCGGCAACTCTTCACGCGCATTTTCAATCAAAATCGCATCATTTTCCTCGATTTTGTCATAATCCGCAGGATTGACAAAAATCAAAGGCATGATACCGAAATTCACCAAGTTAGCACTATGAATAC
>JAZRSP010000230.1:0-5494 GCA_045651565.1 Victivallaceae bacterium
AAGTGAGTATTGTCTTCGCTCTATTTGAGGTCAATTTGTTTATAACATTTATAATATCTTCAATAATCTTATTCCTATCAAAATCAGCAGCATGTATGAGTTTTTTATGACTCGCTAATGTAAACATAGATACGATATATAACTGTTCATCTTCTGTTTTTTTTGAATCGACATCAAGTGCTGTTTTGCGTGCATATTCATAAAAATCTGCTGCCTTACTAGAATCATTTTCCAACGAAGTTATAAATATTTTCCATAATACTTTTGACTTTTCTCCAAAAGTGTCGTTAAAAGATTTTTCATTTTTTCTTCTGCGAACAGCATTATAAGCAGGGATAAAATGTTTTTCTATTCGTTTATCTTTTTGTAATGCTGAAAGTACATAAGCAACATGATATTGCTCTCCTATTAATAATTCATTAAAATTTTTAATTAGTTTTTCAATATCTTCGCATTGAAAATGTAAAGCAGTCAATATCCCATAAGTCTCCAAAAAATAATTATTTGGAATTTGAACGCTTCCTGTAGAGTTTTTATTATATTGTTGTAAGGGAATAAACTCTCCATACAGAGAACTTCCTAACCCCAAAAACAACAAGAACAGAAATATGTATTTTTTCATCTTTTACTCCCAAAAGCCTGCATTACGTAGTTTATTCTTTAAATTTAGCATAGGAAAACCGACAATGCATTACTATAGCATCTTTCGGCAACTTTTCAAGTTCATCCCCCAATATAGTTTCGACAAAAAGTTAATTGGAGTTGATTGCTGATGTGTAGCATTCTGAATTATTCCCAAAGCGATTTTTCTTATTTTTGGGTAAAATCAAGATACAAAAAAATCCAGCCATAAAAGACTGGATTATAGAGAACAAAATAAATGGTCGGGGTTGTTTTAATTGTTCGGAAAATGTCTCTCAAGCTCAAAATGGTTACAAGTTAATGAAAAATGCTCTCCGCGGGAATTCCGCAAAAAAATCATAGACAGCCAATAACCTATTATATAAATGAAATTATATCACCATAACAGCAATAATATAGCTGTAAAAAAAATGCCGTATTCAACAAAATTTAATTTGCAATACGGCAATTTTCATTCAATAATTAAATTTTTATTTTGAGTTAGAACGATATAAATACATATCTTCACTGACTTTTCTAAATGCTTCAATCACTTCTATGTACGGAGTATCGGCAATATCCACCAAACCACACTGGATATTTTCATCATCAGGGGTACGTCCGGTTGTCGGCTGGTCGCTGTACTTAAAGTAATGAACTCCGACAATCTGCGGATTGACCAAAGCACTTCTTACATACCGGTCAATCGCTCTGGCTCGGTCTTTCTGGTCAGCGGCAAACTGCAAACCGCCGTGAGCCGGACCATTATTAGTTGTGCCGTAATGCCATTCGCCGATGATGACGGGGCAGTCTGCGCCGTCGGGCAATTTAAATTGTGCCACCTGTGAAGCGTAGCGGTTAAAACTCACACCGTCAGTATATTTAGCGGCGGTTTTAATCACTTTCACATTCCAGTCATTGAAGCGGCAGCCGAAATACAATTTACCAGGGGCGTATGTATTAATCGCGTTTTTACAAACCTTGAAGTAAGTTTCAACAATTACCTGGTTAAATTCTTCCAAGTCAGGTTTCGCCTTGTCAAAATTCACCGGCTCGGCGGCAGTATTCAAGAAGTCGTCCCAAGAACTGTATGAACTGCCCCAAACTTTGTTAAGTTCCTCGATTTTACCGTACTTATTTTTGAAATAATCGGTCATAGCCTGTTTTGCGGGCTGTTTAGCAGAAGAACGAATGGTACCTTCGGCGAGGAAAGTATCAGTTTTGCCCCAAGAGAGTTCATTATCCACGAAGTAACCGATACAGTATTCGTCTTGTGTGGTATTTTTCTGCCAATTCTGCAACGCATCTCTGATACCTTTTTCGAAGTTCGGGTCAAAAATATCGGGGAACTTCTGCCAACCGATCTGCTTGCAGCCCTCGATGACATTATAGAATTTAGCGAATTGCACCGCAGAGATGTAGGGATGATGAAATTCTTCTTCCAAAATTTCAGGGTGACCCCAGTTACCGTTGGTATTAAAACCCCAACTTGAAAGGCGTTTCTGTGAACGCTTAATAAATTCATCATGGTAGTTAGGTCCATACTTTCTAATCAAGTTTGCCCAGTAGAAAGTAAATTGTTTAAGGTTATCACCTTTGCCTTTGTAGAAACCGTAACGAGGACCGTTTCTGTGGGTATAAGCAACTGCCAAAGGAGAATCCGAAGTCGGCAATTCTTCAAAGTAATTTTCACGGTAAGCAATACCGGTTGCTTCATTATTATCATAAGCGATAGTATTGATACCGAGCGACCAAAAGAGTTTTCCTTCCGGATCGACAAAGAACCATTTACCTTTGTATTTTACTTTGCCCCAACCGCCATTAGTTTCGAAAGTCGGCCCGCTTGCCCAACCGCCGAATCTGGTACGGTCTTTTACGCAAGGATAAGCAGCAAGGGCTTCATCCTCTTCCAATTTTTTCTTTTGCAAATCAACATCAGAGTGGATTTTATTTTTCCAATCGGCATGCTTGTACTGGCCGTATTTATCGATAAAGGGGTAAAAAGTTTCTTGACTAATCAATGCAGGATTAAGCGGCTGTGCAGGCTCTGCTAATTGAAAATCAGAGATAATAATTCTTCTCTCTGCATCGACAGGAGTAGTCCAAACACGAATTTCAGCAACCCGGTCTGTAACAATATTAAATCTGCCCTTGGAAAAACCGTCAAAGTTATGCTGCATTCCCTGCGGCTCAAACCCCAAAGCCGCATCTCTGCCGTAACGGGTACGGAAAATTGCAGTTTCATAGGGTTTCAAAGCAATCATTGAGTAAACGCCCTTGCCGACATCTGTTCCTTGTTTATTCGGATTAAAAATTTCGACACGGACATGGGTAAAAATGTTGCTTTTGTTCTCAACTTTGAAAGAGAGAACTGAACCTTTTGAGAGGTCAAAAAATTTAGTTTTCAATGGAAGAATTCTTACGCCTTGATAGCCGGTGCCGTTTTTTACCATCTGCATATCGATTTTGTTGTTTGCGACAGTAACTTTTGTGTTATGGTCAAATGTCCAAACTCTTATCTCATCTTTCGATGCATTAAAGAGTTTTTCGCCGCCGAAAACGGCAGTTAAAATACCGAACAATGCCACGATCATTAATTTTTTCATGTTTTAGTTTTTTCCTTTCGTTGGTTATTGTTGTTTAAAAACTGTTTTGATAATGCCTTTTTTAGTTTTTTCTAATGTAATTATATGTTTATAGAGGGTATTCCCCCATGATTTTTGTAAACCGCTGTCAGTAACATTGTATTTTTCTGAAACGATTTTACCGGAACTTGAACCGGGGAACTTTTCAAACTCGCTGTAAATAATCATCATTGCTTCGAGTGCTTCATCTGCTTCAAACTCATCAATGACGGTTAAAACTCCATTATCGAAAATAAGTTTACGGATATAAGACTTCAATTTGAGTTCAGCAGGATAAGCAGGAGTTAAGTCTATCACAATCTCTGCATGCTTAAAATCACCTTTGGCTGCAAACTTGCGAGTGCGGAATTCTTTTCCGGCAGACTGCCCAACGCCGTTAAAAATCAAATGGTTATGCCCGAAACTATTTGCCACAAAGTTTTTGTAGCGGTTTTCTTTGCTGTGATAATCTCTGGTGTATTCGGGTGCGCCGAGGTCGATAGCGGCAGTTTTGTCACCGAATTTGAGAATAAACTGACCGACGTCGATGTGGTTGTGTTCTTCCATATTGTGTCCGCCTTTGACTGCCAAAGCGGTGTCGCCATTTTTCAAGTAAGCATGTTCAGTTTTGGGATAAACGAAGAAAAAGTCATTATCGCATTTCTCTGTCTGCACCTTGCTTACAAGTTGATAGTACGGCAGCAAATATCCCATTGAATCATTCTGATCCAAACCGTTTGAGTATGGATTAAAGTTACTGCTGAAAGCCTTTAATTCATTACTTCCGACTCGATCCGCCATAGCGTAAATCACACCGCTTGAAAGCCCGACCTTTTTTCTGGCATCGCTGAAAGTTGCAAAATAATCTTCACCCATATTGGCAGCAGCAATAAATTCAAACATTTTCCGCAACTTCGGCTCATTAAAGCGGTTAAATTTACCGTCACTCGCTCGATACATTGCATCAAGGATAAAGAAGTAATTAACCGGAGATCTAGAGAAGTACATCGCCCCCTCTTCGCATGCTCCGTCTTCGGGGTAAGCCGCATAATATTTTTCGGTAATCTCCAAAAGTTTATTGGCAAACTTGGTAAATCTCTCATCATCCCCTTGGAGTATATAATTTCCTGCCCAAATCAAGTTTGAACAGATCCACGGATTCCAGTTGCTTACCAAGTCTATCCACCAGTAATTCTCCAAATTTTCTTCAATCGGCACAATCGCACGAGCCATAACTTTTTCTTTTAATCTTTTGACGAAGTTCGGCGAAACTTTGGCGATTTCTTTCTCCGAAATTGCCAAAGTCTGGGCGACCAAATTGGAGGTTTCTGACGAAAAGAGATCTATCTCCTCGTACTTGTAGCAGGGCAAAGGATCTTTCCACTCGGCATCATGGGCAGGAATCGTCCAAGTGTATTCGGCTTCAATCGCATAAAGGTGTTCAATAATATCATCAATAAAACGCCCCTTGTATTCCAACGCTTCTGCCAAAACCAAATTAACCAATCTTGCCCGTCTGGCAAAGTGATTTGCTTCATAACCTTCACGCTTGCCATTACGGTGAAATTCCATAAATAATTTGGCTGAATCAACAGGAATCGGAGTTGTCGCAGCAAGTTCCGCTTCACGGAAAATCTCATCAATATATTTTTTCTTGGTCGGGTCGTTCTTAATTGCATCCCACGCCTCACGGTCTGACATCTCCGGCAAAAATTTAAAAGTCTTCAAAGGAATTAATTTCTCACTGCCCATACTGCTTAAAACTCCTGCAAATAACATTGATATAATTACTATTTGTTTAAAAAATTTCATAAATAATCTTCTCTCTGTCCTTATTTTTATTTAATAATTTACACTCTTTTACTTACTCAGTTATTATAGCACAAAAAAGATTATAAGCAATGATTTTTAGGTCAAAAAGAAGTTTAAAAATAATTGATTTCTGAAAATTAATTTTTCCTTTTCGAAAATTTTTTAGTCTCAAAGAAAATTTTTAAAAAAATCTCAATACGGCGAATAAAAATATTTTTCACGATACGACAAAAAAACAATAATTACCGATAAAAAATTAAAAATTGTTTTTCATAATTACTTGCGCAGTTAGGGGGAACCTAACGCCGTCTTTTTTATGGGTGGCTTGGTTGCAGCCCCCCATACCCCCTGCAACCAGAACAAGTTCTGGACTGGGGCAATGGTGAGTTTGGCAGGTCGTGGGCGGTTTGGTGGAGTGTAAATGTGGCAAAATCTTA
>JAZRSP010000231.1:0-3660 GCA_045651565.1 Victivallaceae bacterium
GCTGCGACCCGAAAAAATATCCGCACCTTTACCGTTTTCTGAATGATGAAACTTTGCAGGAACATTTTCCCTATGCAAATCAGGAACTGCAAATACTCTTTGAAATCAAAACGATTTTGCAGGGAATATCTTCTTCGGAAAAAGAAAGAATTTGACTATGAAAATCACCGGTAAAAAATTGTTAGTTTTCAGCTTGCTGCTGACGGCAATAGTGCCGCTTGAAGTGTGGGCGAAACGGGTTGCACCGCAACCGGTCAAGCCGCTGTTCTGGAGTGTTTATAAAATACAACCATCAGGAAATGGCAGTTCCGGAAAAATAACTGTTTCTAAAAGATGTAAATGTTATTTCAAACCGAAAACAATCACTATCTATGAAATCAATCATTTGAAATCCCTTGAAACGGATGTTCAAAATCTGCATATAACAAAACTTGAAATCAACAATGGATTGCTGCTGGTAAAAACCGAAAAAGGAGGTATATTTTCCTGTAATATTACCACCGGCAAAGTAAAGTTACTCAAACTGCCGCAGGGGTATCGGATATTAAAATCCAATAAGCAGTCAGTACAAATAGAGATTGATAAAAAATGACCGCCAAAGAAAAAATGCCGCCGACAAAAATAAAACAACTTTTATCAATGTTTTTTCTCATGCTGGCAGCGGGCGGGAGTGCGTGGTTTTGCAGCCGGAGTGCAGCCGGACGACCGGCTGAATTTCTGATGATGTGGGCAGTGATCGGACTCATTCATTGTATCGCTGACTGCAAATTTCAGAAACGCTTTTTTAATTTGCAAATGTTTGGATTATATTTCATATCTTTATTGACTGGTTTTTCACAAAGCAAACTTGACGGAATGGCTGGGATGTTGTATTATATTGCAGGAGCAGAAGTTGTTGCCATTTGTATTACTTCGGAGATCATAAAGTGGATTTACAGATTGAAAAAGAGAAGTTAAAAGAATATGCAAAAAAAGTAAAGGGGGTATTGTGGCTGCTCGGAGCGACATTTGCGGCTTTTTTGCTTTATGGCATAATATCAGCTGTTATGTTTGGATTTATGCTAAATCAAGAGTCTCCGGATGCCGGGCCTGATTGGCAGGCGGTTTCTGACGCTGTTGTATTCGGTGGAATCATAATTCCGCTTTTGCTCCCGATGGGCCTACTGTATTGGCGAAAAATCAGGCTCGGCACAACTGCGACCAAGGTGTTTACTGCCCTTTGCACCATTTCGCTGATTATGTGGCTCTGTGCTGAATTGGCATTTTTTCTGGGACTGATAAGCGGAAAATTAAAAAGCGAATATCTTTTATCCTTCATAGCAGACACCAGCATATTATTGTATTTGGGAATCTTTATGCGAATATCAATATTATTCTCGTTATTGGTGATTTCAGAAAATAACAAACGTGCCAAACAAATAGTCCTGCTTATTCTGTCATTTCTGGAACTTGCATTGTTAACTCTTTATCTTTTCATAGGATTGTCAGGCTAAAATGATGAAACTTTTTAAAGATCCGAATAATTGGAAACAGGAAATTTCAGAGATCGGATTGACTGCCGGTTTTATGTTGTTCCTTTTGAGTTTTCTGGTACTGGGGAACCCGAACATTTGGCTGTTGTTCAGCTGTATCCCTTTGCTTGTTCCGCTGATTTTCGGCTCCCGGTTGAAAATGAAATTGCCTGCTTTGCTGCTTATACTGATTTCAGCAGGAATTATTGGAAGTACGATATATTGGCAACGGCGTCCTATTAGCTTAAACTCTCCCGATGATAAGAGTACAGCTGTTCTTTTTCGCCGAGGCAATGGTAATTGTTATACTGTAAAAATAGACGAGCAAATTTTTTATACTAAGGTCTTGATTGGTCGTATTTCCACGTCCGATTGGCGGGGGAATGATTGCTTTATCCTGAAAAGTTCCGATGTGGGCGACATTGAGTTCCGCAAAGAAAACGACGTCTGGGAAGCCGCTCCGGAAAGTCTGATCCGCAACAATGAGGATTGAAATGCAATTTGCTGCAACTGATGAGGCGTTTTGAAAAATATGAGTGATAACAAGTGGAAATTTGCAGAGCCGGATCCCCAAAAAACTTCGCCGGAAAAAATCGAACGCGGCGGAATGATTGTCGTACTGTGTGTCGGCTTGATCCTGTTGGTCGGCGGGCTGCTTTTTGAATGGATGATCGGCTCCTTTGATGACAAAGCGTTTTTCGGGTATGAAATTCACTATCACGGCCGTCAACACAGAACAGAGAGGGTGATATCCGCTCTCTTGAGCCTGCCGTGGGTCGCCGGTGCGCTCATATCCCTGGCGGCAATAAAATATTTCCGGAAGAAACAGTAGCGTATGCCGGGAAGGCAGGCCGGTTTTCACGGAAAGATCATAGGTGACTTCCGCCTTCGTTAAAACTACGGCGGACAAGGCCGGGAAACGGCGGATCGGGAGGCGCTTCACGCCTTGCCTTGATCGGGGAGTCCGGCACCGAAACAACGAGGATGTGCCGTTGCATGCCGCCCGTACCTCTTGCGATAAGCTCTTTACCTCTCCTCTGCCCGCAGGAATGCGGAATAAGACAATGCAGAGACCTGAATGTGTACTGGATTTTCAGGATAGCCAAGCCCCTAGTCTCTGCGAGGCCGGGTTCCGTGCACTGATCGTGCACAGAACCGGGGAGGCGGAAAAAATCGCCGGAACCCCGGCTGATTTTTTTATTTTGCCGTGTACCGCCATCCCCTCTTTAAGGGCTGCCCGCCCTTAAAAATCCCGGCAAGGGGCACATGCCCCTTGACCCGTCGCTTAATATCCTCCGGATATCTGCGCTCCTACCGGCGGCTCGGGAGGGCAGCGACAGCCAACCTGCACGACTGCGGCACGATGCCGCCCGGAATCGTCCGTTTTTCTTGTGAAATGACCTTGACGGTGGGGGCGGTCGGCTGTATATTTCCTCCGCTGGATCTGTCGCAGACTCCGGTATGGTTTGGTCAATCAGAATACAGGAAAGTCGTTTTATGAAAAAACATCCCAATCTTATTCCGGGTTTTCCGCATATGCTTCACGGCGGGGATTATAATCCGGACCAGTGGCTTGATTATCCGGAGATCATTGACCGTGATTTTGAACTGACTGCCGGTGCCCGCTGCAACACTTTTTCCGTGGGGATCTTTGCCTGGACAATGTACGAAAAAAAGGAAGGCGTTTTTGATTTCAGCTGGCTGGATGACATCATGGACCGCATGGCAAAAGCCGGAAATAACGTTTTCCTTGCCACACCCAGCGCCGCCCGTCCGGCGTGGATGGCCAAAAAATATCCGGAAACCTGCCGGGTGGATGCCCGGGGCATCCGGGATCATTTCTCCCGCCGGGCAAATCACTGCTGGACTTCGCCGGTTTACCGGGAAAAGGTGCAGATCATCAACAGCAAGCTGGCAGAACGCTACGCCGGTCATCCCGCCCTTGCCGGATGGCATCTTTCCAATGAGTACCGCGGATTTTGTTATTGTGACTCCTGCAAGCAGGCGTTCCGTAATTATCTCCGGGAAAAATTCGGAAGTTTGGATGCCCTGAATGCTGCGTTCTGGACCGGATTCTGGAGTCATACCTACACGGATTGGGATGAAATTGAAGTCGATGATATTTGTCTGGACGGGCTTTCGCTGGAGT
>JAZRSP010000232.1:0-1146 GCA_045651565.1 Victivallaceae bacterium
CGATGAAAGACTCGATAAGCTTCGTGAGATGCTTGGCCATCCCATTGAAGTATCGAGCGGTTACCGGTGCGAACATTGGAATCGACTTAATAACGGAGTAGACAATTCGACTCATACACTTGGGCAAGCTGCTGACATTTATTCCGATTATGCGACAACCGAAAAACTTTTAGAGCTTGCCGAAAAGGTTGGTTTTGATGGAATTGGTTACTACCCAGAAGAAGGCTTCATTCATATTGATTGTCGTTGTGATGGCGGCAAGCCTAATTATTATCGTTGGTAGGAGGAAGATAAATGGACTTTATTGAATGGTTGGAAATTCAAGTTGGCCGGTTTACGAATTTTTTGAGTGATGCTAAAGAAGACATCCAAAAATTTGACGACCATGTCCAAACAGAGATTGAAAAATATCGTAACAAGCAATGCGGCAAGGCGGCAATTGTAGGTTTTGTTGCTGGATTGGTCTTGCCTCTAGTTATCGGTAAAATTTTCTAAAAAGCTAAAAATTTTGACTTGATAAGCTCCCTCTAGAGAGCGTTTGGAGCAGGGACTAATACAAAGAGTAGCGTTGACTCACAAAATCTCTCTACGGGGCTAAAAAGTGGCTTAAAATGGATTTCACATTTTTCCGTGGTTTTTTAGTGTGATTTGCCACATTTTTCCATAGAATTTTGAAAAGTTGCTGTTTTAAGACCAATTTTTTATTGAAAAATTGGAGGTAGATATGACCGATGAAAAAAATGCTTATAAAATTCTTTCATATTTCGCTGTTGTCGTTGCTCTTATGTGCGTTTTGTTCAGAGGCTTTGGCACAGAAAGCAGAGACCTCAGTAACTTACAAAATGATACCGACTCAACAGTTGGAAACCTTAAAGGAAACTCAGCGGTCATTGGAGTGGAAATTGGAAGAAGCCAAGAATCAATCATTAAAACTAAAGAGTCTCTCGAAAGAGTTGAGTCGGAAGTTAGAAGTGGCAGAGAAATCTCTCGCGCTCTCGAAACAGGAATTGATGACCTCGAACGCATCATTGGAGAAGCTCAAGGCTATGCTCGAAGAAGTGCAGACATTATTGACGCAGTTGACGAAGCAGCTCAATGATGAACGAGAAAAACAAAGAGAGATTCAAAACAAGTTGAAAGTTGAAA
>JAZRSP010000233.1:0-2207 GCA_045651565.1 Victivallaceae bacterium
AAAAGACATCATCCCGCTTTTTTGCGGAATGATGCTTTTATCTTTTGCCACGGTTTGCCAACTAACGGAGATTTTCGACGCCACTCAAATCTCCTTTTTTAATATTCGGGTGCATTCGTGATTTAAGCCAAAAAATGGAGCGGAAAATCACTTTTCGCTCCACACAAACTATAATTACCTATCCTCCGCAACATTGGCAAAAGAAGATAAATTTTATTTAGTATTTTATGACCTTACAACCAGATGGAAATGCATCTTTTCCAATTTTACAATTTTTCGGCACTCGAACTTCTTTCAATTTATTGCAATAATTAAATGCTCTATCGTCAATTTTTGTCACGCTATTAGGTATTGTCACGCTTTGTAATTTGTCGCAACCAAAAAACGCACACTCTCCAATTGTTGTCACGCTATTTGGGATTGTATAGCTTCCACTATATTCAGGAGGAAACCATATCAATTTTTTATCTTTTTTACTTATTAATGCTCCGACTGAATCTTTATAAAAATATGAGTTTGATGATGATATATTTACACTTTTTACCCGAACAAACGCACCATCTTCAATTGTTGTCACGCTATCGGGTATTGTCACGCTTTGCAATCTACTGCAGAATACAAATGCAAAAGAATCAATTGTTGTTACCACCTCAGGAATAACACATTCTGTTACATTTTTATTTCTCCATTCTTGCAATGTTGTACCAGAAATGACAGGTTGCAAACTATAATAATATCCAGCACCCAAAATAGCTATTATCGAAGTAATTATTATAATAATCACTATAACTTTATATAAGCCTTTTTTGCGAACTCTTTTTTCTAAATCATTAATATCCCCAAGGCTTTTGATTAATTCTAAAGTTGCTTGTTTTTGAAAATTTATATCCTCAAGCGAGGCACTAAGGGGTGTTTGAGATATTCTTATACGAATTTCTTTTAGAGTTTTTGCATCTAATTTGAGATATGCCCATGCTTTTTCATATCTTCGAAGTAATTTTATTCTTTCAGGAATTTCAAATCTCTCTCTATTTTCTTCTTCCTGCATTTTTAATTTTAATTGAACTGCTTCTTCAACGCGTTTTTTATTTTCTACTTCAAAAAGTTGCATTCCTGAATTGATTTTTTCTTTCAATTCATCATCAGCGAAACGATTTGCGATTTTAAAATTTTTATTATCCTTAAAATTAGCAATATTATAAAATGTATCTTCATTGCTCCATTTGCTTTCTGCCAAAAACTTATAGAAGTATGCCCAAGAGTTTTCCGGTTCATTATCCAAAACCTTATCACAACTTGTTAAAGCAGACTCAAAATCGCCGTTTTCAATAGCAATTTCCGCACGACGGAGAAGAGGATTATTTTTGCCCTGACCTCCAGCAACTGAATTTTGAGTATCACTTACCGATGCGGTTTTAGTCTTTTTGGAAGCAACCTTTTTAATACCATGCAAGATGTCTTGAATAAAACCGATTTTGTTCATATCTTGTGCTTGGAACATGGATAATTCTTCGGGAATATCGTAGGCATCCATATCACGGTAGCAGGGAATAAGAAGTTTTTTGCGGTCTTTTTTAATTAAAGCGAGGTATCTGCTCCACTCGTTTTTCACCCAAACTGCTTCGAAAAACTCCTTTTTTGAGCCGATAACCAACATCGCTTTGGCGGAATTCAATGCGGCAAAAATATAGGGTTCGTACTGCTGACCGATTTTAGATTCGAGGGTAATTCTCGCAAAAAAGACTTTGTACCCCGCTTCGGTCAATTCATAATAAATCTCTTGTGCGACCACGGAATCACGGGTTCTACGCCCCATATCATCGCTTTCTTTGTAGCAAATAAAGACATCAAACGGCTCTTCCTGCGACGAAATCGCCAAAATGCCCTTTTGAATTTCAGAAATGCGTTTTGCTTCGGCTTCGTAGAGTCCTTTTTCATAACTTCCGGCATGCTCCAATGCCGCCAAGTAGTCCGCATCTGCCAAAATCGAATCATACTGCACTCGGTGGCAAGTCGGAATTCTCTCATGACTTACGGGATCCTCGACATATTCGATACCGTAGCGCGAAAGCACCAAGCCCCAATACGCTTCCGCATCATCGGAATTGATTTCAACTATCTTCTCGTAAGTAGCAACCGCCTTGTCATACTCATTAATTCTGCGGAAGTGTTCTGCTCGATTGTATAAATTCTCGTATTGCTCATCG
>JAZRSP010000234.1:0-2744 GCA_045651565.1 Victivallaceae bacterium
CATTCGTTCATCTCGGATTTTTTCTCGTCATTCTGTTTCCAGAGATATTGGTTTTCATGAACTCGAATATCCTGTTCCACCAATATTTTTTGCAGAAGGGCGGCTGCTTGAGTGTGTCCAGCCCGTGCGGATTTTGTCAGCCAAAATAAAGCCCGATCTACATCTTTTTGAACAGTTCTTCCATAATAAAAGTTTTTTCCGACTAAAAATTGAGCATGGGGATCACCATCATTTGCCGCTTCTAAAGTAACTGCAAAATCCTTTTGTTCTGTTGATTTTGATTTGTTGCATCCTCCGAAAGTCAACAACAAGAGCAATAATATACATAAAAGTATCGAAGCTGTCAAAGTAACAAAAACAGTTATTCTGCGTTTAGAATCCCAAAACAGTAATTCCCACAGCCAATCTTTTTGAGAATCTGTATCATGAGTAAAATAGATTTCCCACACGCGAAAACGATCAGCTTTTATTTTTTGCTGCCAGTTCAAAGGCAGTTTATTCAAAAGATAAAATATCCAATGGCATATTTTCTTCATAGCACGCCTGAAATGCACTGAAATATATTCCTCTACGGATATTTTATTTTTCTGCTCGGGTTCATCGTTGCAAGCATTTTGAATGTGGATCATTTCCCGACAGGTGTATTCCAACTGTTTTGCCTCTTTGTCATCAGGATTTTTTTGTAAGATCCTGACAATATGATCCAGTGCCTTGCTGAATTCACCATCCGCCATCAATTGTCGAATCGGTTTGTATTTTTCCATATCAGTCCTTATTATCATTAGTTGGTGAGTTTATTCAGATACCGCCGCAAATCAACATCTTCGACTGCAGTAACATCAATTTCCTGTAATTGAGCACCAGCTTCTATTAACAGATCAATGATCAATTTATCATGCTCAGAAAATTTGGGCAGATCTGTTATTGGATAGTGTTCATTGCGTATTTTTTGATAACATGATTCCCGTTTGCATAAAAGTCTTAATGTATCTGTCAGATACTGACTGCCAGATGTTCTTGAGTTGTTTCTTTTAAGTTCTATTTTCAATACTTTTACAGATTTAAAAAGAACCGCATATTGAAATGGCGTTACCTGCAGTATAGAATCTTTTGCCTGATCATCAGCTCCTTTGGAAATTAGGAAATTATAAAGTTCAGGGGAATCAGCCATTGCCGCAAGATGTAAAGGCGTAAAACCCCATTTGTCTTTTTGATTGATTTGCTGTGGCACCGACTCCAAAAACTTTTTGGTTGTTCTTAAATTTCCAAATATCACGGCGTGATGAAGCGGAACCCTTAAATCTCTGTTGAGTGCAGTAATTTTGGCACCATTTTTTACAAAAATATCAATAATGTTTTCATACTCATAATCTCCTGAAATCGCCATTTTCATATGAAGAGGAGTATTGCCCCATGAATTACGGCGAGAACATGAAGCCCCTGCCTTGATCAATAGTTTTATTACCTGATAATTCGTTTTTTGTACGGCTTCAAACAGCAAAGAAGACCCTCTTTTATCAAGGCTTTCGATATCGGCATTATGGTCAATAAACCATTTTACATTTTTCGCATTGTTGTTCAGTACAGCTATTTTAATCGGAGACAGCCCTTTTTTATTTTTACCGACGTATCCGGCTCCGCGGGAAAACAGAAAATCCAGCATTTCCGGACCTGCAGAGGCCGCTGCGATATGGAATAAATTGCCGTTTTTTACAACTCTTTCAAATTCCTTTTTATATTTTTTCGACAAAAATTTCAACATCCCCAAATTATTGAGTTTGACTGCAATCATTATATCCAGCGGAATTGTTGATCGTTCCATAAAAAGGCAAATATTGGAAACCTTTTGATATTTTTCATCTGCTTCAGTGATCCCTGTTTGATTTTCATTTGCAATGAGGTATTGCCGTATTTCAGGCTTCCGGGCAGAACGAATCGCTTCGTTAGTGACTTTTGCACCATGTTCTACCATATATTTGACTAATGATAGATCGCCACTCATTTGTACAGCGTATTCCAATGATGTAGCTTGGCGGATTCCCTGTTTGATATTTGGATCACCGCCATTTGCAGTCAGATATTTTATGATCTCAAAACTGTTTTTATCTCCGCTTACGTACCTTTGAACTGCGCCATGATAAGCTGTCACGGGAGTCGTTCCGAATGTTTTATTCGGGTCAGCTTTGTGAGCAAGCAGAAAACTGACTAATGGAAGATCTTTTTGGGCAATTGCAATTCCAAGTGCGGTGTCCTGATATTCCCCTTTGTTGTCAATTTGAACTCCTGATTCCAGCAAATAGCGCATCTTAAGCCACTGACGATTTTTGGCGGCACGGTGAAACAGGGTATCTGTCCCTCTCAGGGAAGGGGGTATGATATTAAAGGATTTTTTGGAATCAATCGATTTAAAATTCATCGTCACAGGTCCATCAGCAACCGCATAAAAATACCATATCCATTTTATAGCTTTTGAATCTACAGCTATATTAAAATCAATTTTTATATTAGCAGAGTTGCCATACCAGAGATAGATTTCAGAAAAAACAACACTGATACGATCACCCTTTTTAACAGTAAGACAAGTCAGATTATCTGCCTCTGTCAATTCGTAGTAAACGGGATCGTGATTTTTTTTCAATTGATAAGATATTTTCTCCTTTGGCCGGTAAAATGTGCTTTTCTCTGATTTATAAGAAGTTGTGATATTCTTTGGAGCCACACCTTCAAAAACGGATTGGGGCAGG
>JAZRSP010000235.1:0-2468 GCA_045651565.1 Victivallaceae bacterium
CAGTGTTAGGACAAATTGTCAAACACATTCCGAAAAAACTTATCGAAAAACTTAAAAACAGGTACAAAATCCAGACGAGATCATTTTCGGCAACCAGTCATGTAGTGGCAATGCTCTATGCACAATTGAGTCATGCATTAATGATCTTCAAATTGCGCTGCAGATAACTTGTGCTTGTATGTCCTTCCAGCAGGACGATTTTCAAAGCTTTATACATAATATCATCATCGCCATTCTGCAGATACTTTGCAATAAAATTTTGTTCGGAATCCTTTGCAGCCAACACTCGGAGGTGCTCTGTTGCGTTGGTGATTTTTTTTGTACAGTCATCCAATTCTTTCAATATTTTTTCCATTTCCTGCTGCATTTCAGGGGGACGGTGTTCTTTTTTTATGTTCATGTTTTTTCCGTTTTATGATGATTTACTGCTCTTTGATTTTAAAACAGTGTTCATACTGTTTGAAAAACGCATAATAGATCCGGGGATTTTCAAGTTCGTACCAGGGTGCAGTTTTTACAGGCCGCTGATCAAGATCATAGATCTTTGCCCCCGGCAATGCCAACAATAATGGAGAATGAGTAGCAATGATGAATTGATTGTGTTCTCCTCTTGCTGAATTTGCGATAAAACTGGCAAGCTCAAGTTGTTTCTCTGCGGATAAGCTGTTTTCCGGCTCATCCAGTAAATACAAACTTTCTTCTCCGATACTGTTTATAAAAAATTCGATTGCCGTTTCCCCGTTGGACTGTTCCTGTTTGTTGAATCCAATATTTTTCACAATGTGATGGGACATACTCTGCCGTTGTGCGGCACATTTTCGTTGAAGTTGTTCCAAATCTCCGGAGCGTGATAAGTTAAATCCTCCGATTTCAGCAAAATCAAAATACTTATCATGCTGATATTGATCCATTTCCTGTTTTCTCTGCAAATCTATTTTTTCATTTTTGCTTCTTGTCTGCAGGATTTTTTGAAAGACATCATCACTTGTAATATAGCGGCTTTGTTCCGGAATAACGCTGTTGATTTGAACTCCATGTATTCCATCCACAACCGGATCAGGAGAGAAATGAGAGTATTTCACATATTTATCCCAGAAGATGGATTTATTAAAAGGCGTTTCGCGTTTTATTCCAATTCTTTCGGCAATGACGTTCAATACAGTTGTTTTACCGCAACCGTTTCCACCGTAAAATATCGTTATCGGCTCAAATGTAAATTCCGGCAACTCCCCATTGAAAAGTCCGAAGGGATACACCGAATTGAAGCAAGTCATCTGCAAATCATTGAAAAAATTATTTTCATCATTTTTTGATGGCATGCTGAAAGATTCCAGATATACATTCATAAGTTTTCTCCTCAAAAAATCAAATACAGTTCATTTTGTCACATAAATAACTCTTTGTTCCTGACGATAGACTATCCTGCCGTTTACCTGAATGGGGACAAGAATCGTTTGGACAACAGGAACTCTTTGCTCATAATACCGATATGGGGGGACTCCGACAGCTTGAGGATACACTACTTGCGGCTGGACGTATTCTACTTGTGGATACACAGCGTGAGGCACAACGACCGGAGTTGTCACTACCGGAGCCGGAACATAGCGTGGTGAACTTACGGCATTGAGAATACCAATTCCGTTGGCGACAATAGAGGTGATCCCGGCTGCAAGCCACACGCCGTCATGCCCTCTGTGGTGATGATGTCGTCCATGATGCGGTCCACGGGCAAATGCGGCAACGGTACAAAGACAAATGATAATAACGAGAAACTTTTTCATAAAACCTCCGATAATTGAATTCAGGAAATGTGCAGATTATTTCCAATCTGCACATGAAAACAGGTTCAAAAATTACTTCTTTGCACACCTTTTCGTCCGAATCTCCGAAGCGCAACAGCTCATCAATATGCTCATATCAGCCACTCCACGGGAATCCTGACAGAAGCCTTTGCAGAAATTTTCTCTTATACCAAGAGCAGAACCGGATTCAAAGGCATCCTGATTGGCGGCGAGGAAGAGAAATTCCCATTGGTAAACGTTTTGCTGGTGTTCAATGCGTTTTTTGACATCTGCGGTGCTGAACTCTTTGCTGGCATTTTCCTGACCATCAGTGATTATCACGCAAAGCACATTTTCCGGACGTTCCTCCTCTGGCATGGCGGAAAACTCTTTTCCCATAGTGTCGATTGCTGTGCAGACGGCATCGTTCAACGCGGTACAGCCGGAACAAGTGTATTTCGCCATAAGATCATCTTTGAACAGTGCAAGATCTGCCGATTTGACCAGCCGCTCAACTTCACTGGAGAACTGGAAAAGATCAAACACGGTTTTTCCTTTCTCCTCCCTTTGTTTGTTCAAAAAAGTGTTGAAACTGCCTTTGATGTCGTTTTCGATACATTCCATTGAGCCTGACGCATCCAGAACGATGCAGATGTGAGTGTAGTCTTTTTTCATTTTGTACCTCTT
>JAZRSP010000236.1:0-1832 GCA_045651565.1 Victivallaceae bacterium
GCTTTACCGAAAACCCCCTCAGAAAGAACCGGAGTTGCCATGTATTTTACTTGTATGCCTTTGGGGGTATTCACCTTTTCTTTCGGCACATCGAAGTGGAAAAGTACTTTGGTACCCTTTTCTTTGCCGGTATACGGTTTAGTCGGTACGCCTTTAAACTCGTTATTTGAAGTTACACGCAACTCATCAATCATAACTCGTGATTCATTGCCGTGAGAATAGTTTGCCACAACCAAATCGACAGTATTGTTGTTGCTTAAAGAATAAACCGCATCAAAAGTTTGACTTGCAACCAATTCTCCATTGACATAAATGCGTTTTTCCTTTTTGACATCATCAAAAACCGCCGCGATATGAACCCATTCTCCGGGAGTAACCTTGTATTGAGTATTCAAAACGAGGTCTTTTCTTGCACCGGTTTCAGTTACAAGATTGGTACGGAATTGGATAGTACGATCTTTGTTGCACAATAATTCCCAACCGCGAGTAGTGTTGTTCACATGAGAATATTTGCTGACCAATCTCGGATATTCAGAGAAGTGGCCCTGCACCTTTGAGAGTTTAAAGAAGCCTTCAACAGTGAAAGACTTGCTGTAAAAGTGTCCATTGTCTTTAACTACCGGAGTCGGCTGACAAGTTGGAGCAGTAAACATCGAACCGTCTGATCCAGCGATATTTACACCGCCGTAGACATGGAGACTATAATAAACTTTGAAATCTTTGTTGTTTTTTGCATAAGACTTCAAAATGGCAACTTCTTTTTCTTTTGAGGGAACATTGAAATTCTCCTCATCACTTTCCAGATAACCGAGTTTTGAATGTGGAGTTTTGCGTTTCGGATAAAGGAATTTACCTGCATAAACACCGGTAACAACACCGTCAACGAGGTTGTTTTCGATAATAGTTTTCTTGTCTACGGTCATATTGCCATAGGGAGCCTGCAAAGTTTTGCCTCTCGGAATTGCGAGAATGAGTTTGGTATCACCAAGTGCCTGTCGAAGTTCCTTGATAAAAAGCACGAAGTATTCACCGCGCAAATCACGCCAAGCCTGAACTTCTTTTGAATTGGGAGCGTATTCGGGAGATTTGTAGTCGAAACGCTTATCTTTGGTAATATCAATACCATAGCGGCTTTTGTATTCTGCAACGATTTTCGGACTGAAACCAAATTGGTCGCCGTGAATTGCAGGATTTGAGTGAGTGCGGCTGCAAAGATACAATCCATCAGGAGTGTACTCATTAACATAACGAAGTAAACGCTCGATCATCATTTTGCGGAAATTGTCATTTGACAAATCCGGAACACCATAGTGATAAGTCCCGTCCAAAGCAACTTCATTGTATTCAGGATGATCAATAAATTCCTGATCCTGCCACGGGAAAGTTCCTGAATCTGCATACTTGATAGTATCAGGAGCGCCGTGATCAAGGAATGTCAAATAGATAAAAAATTCCTGACCATTTTTCTTTGCCGCCTCTTTCGCCGCTACAACCGGATTAAAAAGTGCTGCAACTGAAGCAACTTTTGCATCGTATTCTTGCTGGAATTTAGTCGGGCGCTTTAAATATTCACGAGCAATAACATCTGAACTTACACGCCAAATAATGATTTTGCCGTCAAAAGCTTCGCCCCAAGTATTCACAGATTCAACAACTTTTTCGGGGGTATCAAGTTTAGAGATACCGCTTCCAACCATGATACTGTCGCCCCAGCTGACATTTATCAAATTCTCTGCTGCCATTGCCGAAACAGCAAATACAGCAGCACATAAAGTCATAATTTTTTTCATTTGATCTCCTTTTATTTATGTATATTTATAAAATTATGGAGC
>JAZRSP010000237.1:0-12945 GCA_045651565.1 Victivallaceae bacterium
TGCCTGAGTTTCACCACGAGAGAAAAGACTGCTGCCGTGAACAACCGGCAAAACTGCAACTTCCGCAGAGAGCGGACGAATATCGAAAATTCCACGACCGTCCTGACGATAGTGTTTTTCCAAAATCAAGCGGCGAGTAACAGTACGGAAGTAATCATCAAAAGCGGTATTGGTGTCACGATTGAAGTCTTCTTCATCCATTTCAGCAAATTGCGGACGGATAGCTTCACGCATTGAAGCGAGAAGTTCATTCATAGCAACGATACGATCGTTTTTGCCGGGGATAGTACAAACTGCTTCGATAGTCGGAGCGCAGAAGTCCTGCAAAGCTTTGACCAAAGCCTCATCAACGAGGTGCAAGGTCGGTTCTTTTTTTACAACATTCATCAAGCGAGCAAGTTCATTCTGTGCTTCGCACTGAATTTTTACCATTTCGTTAGCAAGATACATTGCTTCGCCGAGTTCGGCTTCGGTACAGAATTCAGCTTCACCCTCAATCATGATTACTTTGTCAGGCAAACCTGCGTAAATCAAGTCAATGGTACTAACTTTCATCTGTTCAGTAGTCGGGTTAACAACCAATTTGCCGTCAACTTTGCCGACACGAACCGCACCGATCGGGCCCTGGAAAGGCAAATCAGAGAGACAAAGCGCAGTAGAAGCACCCAAAATTGAAAGTACGTCAGGCTCATTAACGCCGTCAGCACTCAAAAGCAATGCAGAAATTTGAACTTCATCAAAGAATCCTGCGGGGAATAACGGACGCAACGGACGGTCAGTTACACGGCAAGTAAGAATTTCTTTGTCAGTCGGACGACCTTCACGCTTTCCGTAACCGCCGGGGAATTTACCTGCTGCGCTGAATTTCTCACGATAATCGACTTGGAGGGGGAAGAAGTCCTGTCCGGGTTTTGCATCACCTGAACAAACTGCAACCATTACAGTGGTGTCGCCCATACGGACTACACATGAACCATTTGCCAATTTGGCAATTTTGCCGCTGGAAATTTCCACCGGACGACTCTCATCACCGAGAGTAAAAATAACTTTTTGTTCTGCCATAACATTTTTCCTTTTTGTTAGTTATGATTTTTATTAAGGCAGTTTGTTCTGTCATTTGGTTGTGAATATCGCGGAATCGCGTTATAAAAAGGCTATCCTCTACTTAATTAATTTTCCACGCTCAACCTGCGCACCTTACAATGCCCAAGTATTTCGCGTCTTTATCAAACAATTTTACGCCAACCCTTTTATAACGATCCGACTCCACAAAATGCAATCACAGCACAAACCGCCAACATCGTTATATATAATATAACTCCAATATTTAAAAATGCAAAAAAACTTGCAAAAAAACTTGCAAAAATAAATAAAAACGAGTATATTAGTTAACAAGCAGTTTAAACTTTAATTAAGTAATCTAAAAAAATAAGGAGAAAAAAAATGAAAACAAAAATCTTTGCTTTATCGTTAATCATCTTCGCTTTCGGTTGTATCGCAGCTGATGTGAAACCAGAAATTCCACCGGCAGTAACTCCGGTTGAAAAATATAATCCTCCACAACTTTCCGATGAAAATTCTTGGACTATGGTGGTTATTCCTGATACTCAAGCGTATGTTTCCCGCCGTCGTAATCAAGGTGCATTGGATATGATGTTTTCATGGATTGCCGAGAATGTAGACAGAATGAAAATTCAACAGGTTGTACACCTTGGCGATATGGTTGATGTAAGTCAGCAATTAGTTACCGGCAAAGACGGTACTTACCAGAGCGGAGCAGAGCAATGGGCGGCAATTTCCAGAGTTTTTGAGAGATTGGACAATGTAGTTCCGTATGTTCTTACTACCGGTAACCACGATTACGGCTGGCGCAGTGCAGAAAACAGAAGTTGCAACTTGGATAAATTTTTCCCCACAGGACGCAATGATAAATGGAAAAATGTCTTGGTTGGCATGGGACAAAACGCTTTCGGGCAGCTTACTCTCGAAAATGCCGCTTATGAATTTACTACCCCCAATGGGCAGAAAATTTTAATCGTTTCAGTTAATTTTGCTCCGACTGATGCGAATTTGGCATGGGCAAAATCTATGTTTGAGCAAAAAAAATACAAAAATCACTTCGGAATTTTGGTAACTCACTCTTATTTGCGATCACTTCAGCATAAGGGAAGACTCGAAAAAGAGGGGTATGAACTTAATAAGCAAGGTGGAAATGAAGGCGAAAAAATCTTCCAAAAACTTGTGAAAAATACTCCGAATATTCGTATGGTTCTTTGCGGTCATATTGCAGAACCAAATAACTGGAATGGTAGTGTCAACTATGAAGTAAGTACTAATGATGCAGGCAAAAAAGTTCATGAAATCCTTTTTGATCCGCAGGCTTTAGCCGGCGGCTGGGGCGGTAATGGCGGAGATGGCTTCATTCGACTTATGGAATTTGACAAGGATATGAAGCGTGTGAAAGTAAAAACTTTCTCTCCTGTTTTTGCTTATTCGCCATCAACTTGTCACTTGGCATGGCATACTGCAGCATTTAATGAGTTTGAATTTAATATTGATTAAAAGGTAAAAGATGAAAATTAAGTTTGTTGTATTAATTTTGGCATTGTTAGCTTGGAATGTATTTGCAGAAGAGGAACAGAAACCTATCCCACCGGCAGTAACTCCGGTTGAAAAATATAATCCACCACAACTTTCCGATGAAAATTCTTGGACTATGGTCGTTATTCCAGATACCCAAGCATATGTTGCCCGCCGTCGTAATCAAGGTGCATTGGATATGATGTTTTCATGGATTGCCGAAAATGTCGACAGAATGAAAATTCTGCAAGTTATACACCTCGGCGACCTGGTCGATGTCAGCCAATTATTAACTACCGGCAAAGACGGTACCTACCAGAGCGGAACAGAGCAATGGGCGGCAATTTCCAAAGCTTTTGAGCGATTAGATAATGTTGTTCCGTATATCCTTACTACCGGCAATCACGATTACGGCTGGCGCAGTGCTGAAAACAGAAGCTGCAACTTGGATAAATTTTTCCCGACCGGGCGTAACGACAAGTGGAAAAATGTTTTAGTCGGAATGGGGCAAAATGCTTTCGGTCAACTTACACTCGAAAATGCCGCTTATGAATTTACTACTCCCAATGGCCAGAAAATTTTGATCGTTTCAGTTAATTTCGCTCCGACTGACGCAAATTTGGCATGGGCGAAATCTATGTTTAACAACAAAAAATACAAAAACCACTTCGGAATTTTGGTAACTCATTCTTACTTGCACGCATCTCGTCACAAGGGAAGAATTGCCAGCGAAACTTATCAACTCAATAAAGACGGCGGCAATGCAGGAGAAGCAATCTGGCAGAAGTTAGTAAAATCAACCCCAAATATCCGCATGGTGCTTTGCGGTCATATTGCAGCACCTAATAACTGGCTCGGCAGTGTCAATTATGAAGTCAGTACTAATGATGCAGGTAAAAAAGTTCATGAAATTCTTTTCGATCCGCAAGCATTAGGCGGCGGATGGGGCGGCAATGGCGGTGACGGCTTCATCCGCTTGCTGGAATTTAATAAGGATATGAGCAAAATCAAGGTCAAAACCTTCTCTCCGGTTTTTGCTTACTCTCCCTCTACTCAAAATTTAGCATGGCATACTGCTCCATTCAACGAATTTGAGTTTGATATTGACTAATTATGTATAAAAATATTTATGATTTTATCTCTCACAATTGGGGGATAACAGAACAAATATGTACGGAAGAAAAAGGCGATGTTATTGCATTGCCTTTTCCGTATAATTCTCCCTGCGGTGGAAATGGGTTCAAGGCATTTTTTTATTGGGACACCTATTTCGCCTGTCGCGGACTTCTGGCGCAAAATTTCTATCAAATGGCAGAAAATAATCTAAAAAATTTTATCTATGAAATCAATAAATTCGGTTTTATTCCTAACATGAATAGAGTTTTCAGCTTAAATCGCTCACAGGTGCCTTTTTTTGGGGCGTTGATAGAACTTTTTATCCCTTACAAAAAAGATGATAAAACATTTTTAGCTGAAATGGCAAAGGCATTGGAGAAAGAATTAAAGTTTTGGACAGAAAATCGTTGCTTCGAAAATGGACTGTTTCATTATGGTTCAAACTCTTCCAATGAGGGAAAAATTAACTTTTATGACAAAATTGCAGTACCGAGAATAGGTTGCAATCCCAATATTACCGAAACAGAAAAAATCAAACAGGCAGAAGCTTTTTTGGCAGAAGCGGAGTCAGGCTGGGATTTTACTCCTCGTTTCGAACAAAAATGCAACCAAATGGCGGCAGTTGACTTAAATTCTTTAATCTGCAAAGATTATAAAGTCCTATCCAATCTCTATAAACTACTTGGGAATAATGATTTAGAACTTGCTTATTTGAATAAATTCAATAATTTAAAGAAGACAATTCAAAAGGTGTTCTGGAATGAGGCACGAGGAGGATTTTTTGACTTCTGCCCTGAAACTAATGAATTTTCTCAAATATTCTCATGTGCAGGGCTTTTTCCATTATTTTGCGAAATTGCAACCAAAGAACAAGCAGAAAAATCATTACAATTAATGGAAAAAGTTTTAGAATGTAATTTCGGATTAGCGGCATGCGAAACAACAGAAAATTCTGCCCAAAATTTACAATGGGACTACCCCAATGCCTGGCCGCCGCTGCAATTTATTGCGATTGAAGGTTTGGATAATTACGATTTCAGCGACAAAGCAAAAATTATTGCAAAAAAATATTTAGATACCGTTACTTGCAACTTCTCAAAAAACAATCAACTTTATGAGAAATACAATGCAGTCAGCGGGAAATTAGATGTAGTTGATGAATATCCTATGCCTCCGATGTTCGGTTGGTCGGCAGGGGCTTTTGTATATTGTTATAATTATTTAGGAAAATAGAAAGGTAAATTTATTATGAAAAAATTTAAAAGAATGCTTGTGTGTTTGGTTGCGATGTTCAGTGTAAGCGTATTAGCAGAAGTTCCGCCGGCAGTTACTCCGGTAAAGGAATACACTCCACCGCAACTTTCCGATGAGAGTTCTTGGACTATGGTAATTGTCCCCGACACCCAAGCTTATGTCAAAAACTTGCGTAATCACGGTGCAGGCGACATGATGTTTGCTTGGATTGCAGAAAATGTCGAGAAGTTAAAAATTCAACAAGTTATCCACTTGGGCGACCTGGTTGATGACAATATCAATATGGCAA
The DNA here is from genome assembly GCA_045651565.1 of Victivallaceae bacterium. GTDB lineage: Bacteria > Verrucomicrobiota > Lentisphaeria > Victivallales > Victivallaceae > RGIG5270. The sequence continues at coordinate 5,240 of JAZRSP010000237.1, forward strand.
CAAGCGAAAAAAACAATCAAACTTCACCCAAACAATGGCAATGTGTTTCCGATTATTTTGCCAGATTGGATAATATTGTACCTTATATCATTACCACCGGGAATCACGACATCGGCGACGGTCGCTATTGGAGTGCCGAAGACCGTGATTCCGAACTTGAAAAATACTTTCCGATAAGCCGCAACAGAAAATGGGAAAACACCCTTTGGGAAGTCGGCTTAAACGGTATGAATAAGCGTACTCTCGAAAATGCCGCCTACCGCTTTACCTCTCCGAATGGGCAGAAAATTTTAATCGTCGCAGTAGGCTTCGCTCCGAGCAAAGCCCAGATGGATTGGGTACGACAAGTTTTCGACGACCCGAGCAACAAAGATTACTTCGGAATTTTAGTCACCCACTCCTATTCCGATTCAATATTAAGCGGGAGAACTCGTATTCCGATTGAGCATTACCCTGTCTGCAAAGACGGCGGAATGTCAGGCGAAGCAATCTTTTATAACTATGTGCGAAAAATTCCGAATATCCGCATAGTGCTTTCCGGTCACATCAGCGCAGCCGATGATTGGCGCGGCTGCGTAAACTACACCAAAAGCAAAAATTGGGCAGGCAAAACCGTCCATGAAATTCTTTTCGACCCGCAGGCATTAGGCGGCGGCTGGCACGGTAATGGCGGTGACGGTTGGATTCGACTTATGGAATTCAATAAAGATATGACCAAAATAAAGGTCAGAACTTTCTCTCCGTTTTTCGCTTATTCTCCTTCGACTCGTCACCTTGCATGGCATACTGCGCCTTTCAATGAATTTGAAATTACCATTGACGAGTAACAAAAAAGGAGTTACAGTTAAATCACCAAACTGTAACTCCTGAAATTTTATTCAACTTCTAATCACGCTCCACATAGCGTTTCCGATAAAGCATGTAATAGATAATCGGAATAACAACCAAAGTAATAATGGTTGAACTCAATAATCCCCCGATTACAACTCGTGCCATCGGTGCTTGCGATTCACTGCCGTCACCGATTTCAAACGCCAACGGCAGAAGTCCCAAAATCGTTGTCAATGTAGTCATCAAAATCGGGCGAAGTCTTCGCTTGCCTGCCAAAACAACTGCGTCAAACAACTTCATTTTGTCTGTTAAAACAAATGTATTAGTGGTATCTATCAACAAAATTGCATTGTTTACCACAATCCCCGCAAGCATAATACAGCCGATAAATGACTGCATATTGAATGTACTGCCGCTGAGGAAAAGTGCTAAAAATACCCCGATTGAAGCCAGAGGCACCGAAAACATAACTATCAACGGTTCGATATATGATTCAAACTGACACGCCATCACCATATAAACCAAAACAATCGCCAACACAAATGCAAATGCCAATTCACGGAAAGACTTCAACTGTTCTTCGTAATCTCCGGAGAAAAGTAATGCAAATCCTTCGGGAACAACAAGTTCCTGTTTCGCCTTGTCAATATCGGCAATAACTGCGCCCATATCACGATTATAAATATTAGCGGAAACACTCAAAACTCGCTCCTGATTTTTGCGTTCAATTGCAACTGCGCCTTTGTCGCTCTCGAAAGACAAAATATTTTTAAGCATAACCAATTCACCTTTGTCATTTACAATACTTACATTCAAAAGCTCTTCCGGGCTTAAATAATCAGCGTCTTTTACCTTAACTAAAATGTTATACTCCTCGCCGTTTTCACGATAGACCCCTGCCTTTTTACCTGCCAAAATTGTTCGCAGAGCCCCTGCGGCATTTTCAACTGTAACTCCCAAGTCGGCGGCCTTTTCACGGTCGATTTTAATTTCAATTTCAGGAGACCCGATGTCACGACTCAATTTAGCATCAGTTACCCCCGGAGTATCTTCGCAAATCATAATCAACTGCTTTGCCAGTGAATGGGCAATATCCTGGTCAAATCCGCGAACATCAATTTTAACCGATTCATCGCCAGAACCTGCACCGAATGCCATCATAGACTGCCCTGCTCTGGCACGAACTTTAATTCCCGGCACAACTCCGATGGTTTTAGCAATTTCAGCGGCAATATCTTCGCTTGACCGTTCACGTTCGCTTTTATTTACAAGGCGGATAGAGAATGAACCATTATGACTGCCTGAACCGCTCCATGATGAACCGCCTGCGGAAGCGACATAACCCTTTAAATCATCTCCGCAAACCTTTTCGATTGTCGGTTCAAGTTTCTTGATAAATTCCAACACCACTTCTGGGCTGGTACCAACTTCACACTCAATATTGACATTGACGATACCCTCGTCGGTTTTTGGACTAAGTTCGGTACCGATAAGCGGAATCAAAAAACATGAAGCAATAAACATAATTACAACTGCAATCAATACTATCCAATGATGTTTCAATGAAGCAATCAAACTGCTTTCATAGGCATTTGTAAGTCCGTCAATTACATAATCAATTATCCCCAGAAACTTATTAAAAAATCCCTTTTCATGAGTATCATGGTGAATACTCGGATTCAAAAATTTCCCTGCCAGCATCGGAACAAGCGAAATTGCCGCAACCAGAGAACAACCAAGCGAGAATACCACCACACTCGAAAATTCTTTGAACATAACCCCTGCCAAACCCTGCACAAAAAGCAACGGCAGAAATACCGCCAAAGTCGTCATGGTACTTGCAAAAATCGCCACAGTAACTTCACCTGCACCCTTTTCGGCAGCCTCAAGTCTCCCCAAACCCTCATCGCGAAGTCGAGTGATATTCTCCAACACCACAATTGAGTTATCCACCAGCATACCGATTCCCAATGCCAATCCGCCCAAGGTCATAATATTCAGCGTAAAGCCGCAGAAGTAAATCAGCACAAATGTCGCAATAATCGACATCGGAATACTGATTGAAATAATAAGTGTACTGCGAACATTTTTAAGGAAGAAAAGCAACACCAAAATCGCCAAGACACCTCCCGAAATCGCTGAATTACTTACTGAATCCAATGCGGTACGGATAAATTCTGAATTATCAATACGAGGCTGAATTTTGAACTGCGGGAAGTCATGATTGATTCGTTCCAACTCCTCTTTGACAGCCTCCGCAACTGCCACGGTATTACTTGATGACTGCTTATAAATCGCCATCTGAATACCATCCTGTCCGTCAACTCGGACATAACGGGATACATCCTCCACAGTATCACGGATTTCAGCAATATCACGAAGATAGATAATTTCTCCGCTTTCTCCGGTTGCAACTGCTAAATTTCTCAACTCATCCAGAGTTTTGTATTTCCATGGAGTACGAACTCGCACTTCCAAACGGCCTTCGTGCATATTTCCAGCAGGACTGGTAACATTACCGGAGTTGATACTTCTGATGATACTCTCCAAACTCACATCCAAACTGCGAACTTTGTCCATATCGAAAAGCACTTGGATTTCTCTAGTGTATCCGCCAAAAATATCACACGATGCCACACCGTTAATTCGCTCAATTCTGTATGCAACCTGGTCTTCCAAAAACTTTTTCGCCTTTAATAAATCCATGTCCGTTGCCACACTTAAACGCATAATTGGCATATTAGATGAATTAAAACGCATAATCGTCGGACGGTCAATATCATCCGGCAGACGGCGCATTGCACGGTCAATTCGGTCACGCACATCGGCAACGGCATCGTCAAAGTCAACACCCCAGTTAAAAAGAATTCTGACGGTACTGTTTTCTTCGCTGGATATAGAGGTAATCTCCTTTACCCCGGTTACTGCACTCAATGCCTGTTCAATCGGGCGACTGATAAGTTCCTCAACCTCTTCCGGGCCGGCATCGTCGTAAGTAGTTCTGACTGTAATTGCGGGGTAAGTGATTTCCGGCATCAGGTCAATCGGCAAAAATTTAAGCGCAACTCCGCCCAAAATAATGATAATACAGCTTATCATGCTGATAAAAACCGGACGGCGAACTGAAAATGAAACTAAACTCATAATCTATTACTCTCCTGTGATTTTTCAGTTTTTATCGGCAGGCAAAATGACTTTGGATCCGTCAACAAGCAAGTGATTTCCGAGCGTTACAACCGGTTTATTCAAGTTGACAGGTTCAATAATTTCCACTTGGTCATCAAGCACGATTCCGGTAGTAACTTTAACAAACTTTACAGTTGAAGTTTCTTTATCAACTACAAAAACTCCGGTTTCTTCATGCTGGGTTACCAGAGCATTGCGCGGAATCATCTGTGCATTATCGTGTGCGCCGAAATTCAAATAAACTCGAACAAACATCCCCGGTTTTAATTCCAATAATTGATTTTCTATAAGAATTTCCGCAGTTGCCTGACGGCTGGATTTATTCAAAGTCTGTGAGATATGAGCAACTTTGCCCTTAAAAACTTTTCCGGGGTAAGCATCAGTAGAGAACTCCGCTTCCTGTCCGATAGTTAAAAACGGGTAATCTCGCTCAATAATATTGATTTTAGCCTTTAATCTGCCGATGTCCGCAACTTTTACAATCACCTGATTCGGAGAAATCAAATCACCGATATTTACCAATTTTTCACTGACAAAGCAGCGGCTTGCATCATCGGTCATAAGATTGGTAATCACAGTATCATTGAGTTGAATTTTAGCAATTTCCAATTGAGCTGCGACACGATTTAATTCTGCCTGCTTGACGCTGACAGTTGCCATTTGAGATTTCATGGAATACTCGGCAGTTTCCAAAGATGATTTAGAGGTGATTTTGCCCAACTCTTTCTGGCGTTGATATTCACGCTTGCGGAGTTCGAGAATTGAATTTGCTTCGGCAAGTTCGGCGAGTGCGACTTCATAATTTGCCTGTGCCTGCTCCAATTGACGACGGTATTCAACATCATCGATTTTACCGATAAAATCATTCGGTTTAAGCGGAGAACCGATTTCGATTTCACCCTGTTTCACCCAGTGACCGCTGACTTTTGACGCCACATTGTAGGTTGCAAAAGGTTCCAGCGAACCGGTAAAAAATCTCATATCACGAATATTTTTGCGTTCAGGCATGGTCATTTCGATTGCAACGGCGAAAGAGCCTGATTTTTTTTGATTTGCCATTTGCTGTTCAAGGATTTTGGCATAAACCTTGTAACCGATAAGTGCCAAGATTGCTAAAACTATAACGATTCCGACAATTTTTTTAATTTTCATAAAACTCCCTTCGATGATATTAATATAGTAAAATTGTAAATTTCTAAAAAAATCTCCTATATTATAGCATAATAACGCTCAAAATACAAAAAATATTGTATAAATTTATAAAAAAAAAGTGATTTTTTCAAAAAACATGCTAAATTATAGTATTATGAAAAAGAAAAGTATTGATAAATCAAAAAATTTACCGGAAAATAAACTGAAAAATCAATGTCGTACCGCCGAAGCAACATTGAAGCATTGCTTCTGCGAAGTTTTCGGCAGAAAAAAGGTCTTGGATAAGGTTATTTCAGGGTTTTTCCGTGCCAACAAAAAGTTCGGCTCTCGGGATCGCCAATTTATTAATGAATCAGTCTTTGCGGTATTCCGTTACTTCGGTATAGTTACCAAACTCCTTAATGCAGAAGAACTTAACTCCATAAAGCAAGGCAAAGAAGATTATTCTGCATTGACTTTGGGCAAAATTATCTACTTCGCACTATTGCTTAACGGCAGCGAATTTGCCGCCATGCGATTCTGGAAAAACGAGTTCGGCAATGTCAATGTCGAATTTAATGATGACCCAATTTTATTTGCTAATCAGATTTTTGAAACATTAAAAATTGACACAAAAGCAACTGTCAATGATGTTATAAGTCCTGACTACCAAGGACTTATATCTCCATCAATCAATTTGAAAACTCTGACAAACCGTTTAGCAAGCCGTCCGCCGATGTGGATTCGCCTGCAAACCGACGAAGTGGAAAAAGTTTTTGAAGAATTTAACCGCAACGAATTTGAATACCAATCACACGAATATATCCGCAATGCGGTGGCTCTCGATAATCCAAAAGTAAATTTGTATACTTTGGAGAGTTTCAAGCAGGGACTTTTTGAAGTGCAGGATTTGGCTTCGCAGGTAATTGGATTGGTCGCCAATCCCCGCAAAGGCGAACGCTGGCTCGATGTCTGTGCCGGTGCAGGCGGCAAGACGCTTCAACTTGCCTCTCTTATGGAGCGAAAAGGTACTGTCGTTGCAAGTGATATAAGATCTTACAAACTCCAAGACCTTAAACTTCGGGCAAAAAGAGCATCTTTCCCAAATATCGTGACCAAAGAATTTGACAATTCGCTTTTCAAAGGGAAAAATACAGGCAAATATAACGGAGTTTTAGTCGATGCTCCATGCAGCTGCTCCGGAGTATGGCGGAGAAATGTGGAGAGCCGCTGGACTTTTGACACCGCAGAAGTTGCGGAAATCAGCCGTATTCAGTTGGAAATTCTGGAAAAAAGCTGTACTGCTGTTAAAACAGAAGGGTTTTTAATTTACGCGACCTGCTCGATTTTTTCAGCGGAGAATGAGGAACTTGTGGCAGAATTTTTGAGAAGACATGAGGAGTTCAAGCTTGTCGGTTTCGTCAATCCGATGGACAATTCGTTTGTCGAAAACGGCATGCTGCAATCTGATATAGAAAATAATAACTGCGACTCGATGTTTGTCGCTAAAATGATGAGAAAATAGTTTATGATTGATAGTAACGGAACAAGAAAATTATTCAACATAGTGCTTTTTGAGCCGGAAATTCCGCAAAACACCGGAAGTATCGGCAGAATGTGTGTTTCTACTGACACCAGATTGCACTTGATTAAGCCGCTGGGATTTGAACTTACCGACAAGTATCTCAAACGAGCAGGAATGGATTATTGGCAGTATATTGATTTACATATTTACGAGAACTGGGAAGATTTTTTGGCGAAAAATCCGGAAAATATTAAACTCTATTTTTTTACAACCAAAACCGAAAGAAGTTTCTGGGAGTGTACTTTTGAGGAAGATTCTTACTTGGTTTTCGGCAGTGAATCAAAAGGGTTGAATGAATATTTATACGAAAAATACCAGAATTCTCAATACACAATCCCAATGACCGGAAAATTTCATCGCAGTTTGAATTTGGCTTGCAGCGCAGGAATTGTTCTTTACGAAGGACTTAGGAGGTTTAGATAATGAAAAAAGATTTATTGGGTTTCTTGTATTACATTATGGGAGTTCTATTTTTAGGACTTATAATTTATGTAGTATTCTGTTTAATTTCTTTCTTGTTACCGGTAATTTTGGCAGTTATTGCATTTTTTATCATCATGTGGATAATTTTTATCTTCCGCGCCAAACGGGCGATAAAAAAAGCAATCAAAGAAGCCGAAAGTATGCCCAAAAAAGATTATACTTCCGCTTATGACAGCGAAGTAATTGATGTAGAAGCAAAAGAGGTCAAAAAATAAGCAAAAATGGCAGAAACTCTTTCGCAAAAATTAAAAAATTATAACGAAAAAGAACTTCTTGAGTTATCACAACATATTCGTCAGGAAATTATCGACAGTGTATCAATTAATGGCGGACATCTGTCGCCGAATTTAGGCGTTGTGGAACTCACAATCGCCCTGCACAAAGTTTTTGATTTCCCAACTGACAGTTTAATTTTCGATGTCGGTCACCAGTCATACACCCACAAAATTCTTTCCGGGCGTGAAGAGGAGTTTAAGAAAATTCGCCAATT
>JAZRSP010000238.1:0-3203 GCA_045651565.1 Victivallaceae bacterium
AGCAACCAAAAATTGCCCAATCGCACCGCCGGGAATAGAAGACATAGGCCTATCCGCCTGACCGAGATTAAGTTTTATAGATAAAGCGATAAAAGGTTCGGGATTAATTGCCAAAATCAGAGCAAGTCCGAGAACCGCCATAGTAATTCCTGTCCAATACCATTTGCGTTCATAAGGCGGATTGGTGATACATGAACGAATCCCCCAGAGAAGCACCAGCAACGCAAGCAGATAAGTCGCAATCCCGAAAAGCACAAAAAATCCATGTGCCACATACGCTCCAATAATGCCGATGTAGTTGTGCATATCCCTATTTTCGCCAATGCACGACAAATCGTACGACTCATAGGAATAAATCGCAAGTGTAAAAACCACAGCCGCAATCAAATAGCAAATATGACGAATTTTCAACTTGTTTGGTTGTGCCTCTGTATCCATATTTTTTCTTCTTTCTTTCATAGAAAAGTAATATAAATCAGAAAAAATTAATTTCAAGGGCAAAGCCGAAAAAAAGAGCTTTTTTTATAAAAAATTTTTATAAAATCACCTTCTAAATGACAGAAAAAAATTATTTTTAAAAAATTTTTCATTTTTTTTCAAAAAAAGACTTGATTTTTTCAAAAAATGGTGTCTATTAATAAGACAACGAACGACATGTTCGTACTGCAAAGACGGAAGGATGGTCGAGTGGTTTAAGGCAGCGGTCTTGAAAACCGCCGAGGGGCGACCCTCCGTGGGTTCAAATCCCACTCCTTCCGCCATTTTTTTTTGCTTTTTTTAGGGTAATTTCGGAGAAACAGATAATTTCAAAACACATTGTTGGCTTACGACAATGTAAGCCAAAATGTAAGCCAGAAAAAAAAATTAAAACTGGGGGGAAAATCCCCAATAAGCATTTTTTTTGCAAAAAAAATGACGAACGAAGTCGCAAGGCTTCACTTCACTGTGCCGTTCGGCACAACTTCACTCAAAAAACAAAGTTTTTTCTTCACATCTTCACCAAATTCCAGAAGCCTTGCTTGTGAAGTCTCTCCCTTTGGTCGCTTGTGAAGACGTTTCGCTTACGCTCCACTTGTGAAGTTTTCTCCCTTCGAGAGCAAGGATGGTGTAGTTTTTTAATTGCGCTTCGCTTAAAAGTTGGCAAGTCGCCTTGAATTTTATTTTTTCTATGCTATATTAAACTCCGAAAGGAGATCATCATATGGCTGAAAGCAAGTTGCGTACATTATCGGTTGATTTTGCAGTACAGATTCTCAATCTGGTGAAATTTTTGAAAAGTCAGCACGAAACGATCGTTTCCAATCAAATCGGCAGAGCCGGAACCAGTATCGGAGCAAATATCCACGAAGCGCAATACGCCCACGGCAAGCCTGACTTTATCGCCAAACTGCAAATTGCCCTAAAAGAAGCCAACGAAACAAGTTACTGGTTGGAACTTCTCTTGAAAACAAATTATATTGATGAAGCAAACTATCAGGAATTAAACAATAGTTGCTCTCAAATCCGGGTCATGCTGATAAAATCCATCAATACAGCAAAAGGCGAGGAGAAATGAAAAAACTTTTATTGTTTACATTATTGGCAACAACATTGAATGTTTTAGCTCATTTTCCGATAGGTGTAAATACCGATGAAAGCCGTGGTTTTATTTCCAATGTCGATTTTGCACCATTACAACTCGGAGTTGGATTTTTTGACAGATGGCAACTCTATGATGGTAAAGTGAATACATTTGCTTCATTTGGATGTTTGGGACTGATGCAGGAATCTGCGGTCATATCTTTTTCGCTGGTTTCCGGAATCAAAAAAAATTATTTTTTACAATGCGGCTTGACAGCTTGTACTGAAAAAAATTACTTTTTGTCCGTTTCGCTCATCAATCTCATAGAACATAATTATGGTTTGCAGATAGGGGTTGGAAATTTTTCCACCCATAACAGCGGTATTCAAATTGGAATGTTTAATACGGGAGGTTTTCTTCAACTTGGTTTGCTCAATTACAACCCCAAATCTTACATTCCGTGGCTGCCGTTCGTAAACTGGGATATGGGATAGGAGGAAAAATGATTGTATCGGAAAAAGACTCCACTTGGAAAAAGATAAAATGGTATATCGTATGCTTTACCGGCAGTATTATCATCCTCGTACTGCTTGGCGGCGTACTGCCTTTTCTCGTTATAAAATATTGTGACACGATTATTGGAGGAATCCTTTTTCTGCCCTGTTTCTGGGCAGCAGCAAAACTTTGTTTTATACTTGAAAATTATATTGGTGTTGGCTGCTCTCTGCAAAATCCGAATCGCCGCAATCTTGTCCGGGTATTTCCGGACGAATGGACTCTTCCTTGGATGCGTCCGGCAGAAACGGAAAAGAAAAAACAAAATTCAGGGAAGTGATATTCTACGGGAGGGAAAATGAAAATCACCGGTAAAAAATTATTTTGGGCTTTTGCGGTTATTTGGGCGACAGTTTTTACAACCGGATGCAATGTCTCTCATCCTGATCCGAACGCGATTTGGCTGGAGTTGGAGTTTCCCCACGCGAAATATCCTTTCATACAATACACAGGCATCTTGCGGCAGATAACCGAAAAGAGTATCGGTGAATGGCGTCCACTTTCCCCGGAACATTCTGATGAACTCATCAAAGAAGGATATAAAAAAGTTTATTATTACAAGGCGGCGCTGTCGCTTTTCTCCTCAGCAGACGGCAACGAGTGGCAGCCGGTAAAGTTTTATTACTTAAGTTACGGATTCCCGCCAAAACGCAATGAAAGTTACGATTCTCCGGATACATATTCTTTGGGCTTTGACGGCTTCGAATCATGGGAAAGTTATCCGCTACTTGATTTCGGCAAAAAAAATATCATTTACCTGAAAGTAATGGTTCGTCCGCACGACAAAAATCTGCCGGAAAAATATTGCGTTATCCAACTCAAACGCCCCAAAGAAAAGCGTTCAACCGGTGATAAATATCTGTTATTCCTGAAGTATTCGCCGTGTTATCCCTATCAGAAAGTCACTCTGCCGCCATGGGAAGATTGGAAGGTGACGGAATGAAAAATATCTTGTCACCGGATGATTTCAAACGTTTGCAGGAGTTGATTGAAGCCGTTATCGCAGCTCACGCTCAAGCACGGGAAACGCAGGAAAATAAAAACTGCGTTCCCGGCTTTGATGTGGCGAGTTTCCTCGGAGAAAAGG
>JAZRSP010000239.1:0-17672 GCA_045651565.1 Victivallaceae bacterium
CTAAGACCGCTTGGCCTCCGACTTATTTCGTCCTGACGGCGATAGCGTTTACCGATACTGCCGGTAACATCAAATTCGCAGCGGAAGTCTTCATTAAGTTCCTTGTAAAGTTTCTCTGCATTTTCATTGAGTTTCTTTGACAAGGGAAGGACTGCGACCTGAATCGGAGCGATAGTAGCCGGCAAGTGGAGAACGATTCTGACATCTTCTTCCATGCCCTCTTTCTGAGTAGCGGCTTTATCTTCGTCGTAAGCATTAGCCAAAACTGCGAGGAAAGTTCTATCCAAACCGACAGAGGTTTCGATACAAGTCGGCATAAATCTGCGACCGGTGTCATGATCCATGTATTCGAGGTTCTGACCTGAAAATTTGGTATGCTGTGACAAGTCCCAAGTACCACGATGGTGAACTCCTTCAAGTTCGCCCCAGCCGAAGGGGAATTTGACTTCAATATCAATTGCCGCTTTGGCATAGTGAGCGAGTTTTTCGTGAACATAGATACGGAAGAAGTCATCTTTGAACTTCAACTTGTTTTTATAGTAATTGATACGCTGTTCTTTCCAGTATTCAAAAAATTCCATACCCTGTGAATCTTCGCAGAAAAATTCCATTTCCATCTGAGTAAACTCTCTGCTGCGGAAAGTAAAGTTTCTGGGGTTGATTTCGTTACGGAAAGACTTACCAACCTGGGCAATACCGAAAGGCAGCTTCTGGCGAGAAGCGACACGAATCTGGTTAAAGTCAACGAAAATCGGCTGGCAGGTTTCTGCGCGCAAATAGGCTTTGTGCTCATCGTCGAAAACCGGGCCGACATAGGTTTGAAGCATCAAGTTAAATTCTCTGGGCTCGGTAAGGTTTTTTGAACCGCAGTTTGAGCAAGTAGTCGGGTCCTCCATCTGGTCAACACGGAAACGGGATTTGCAGTCTTTGCAGTCAGTCATGAGGTCACTGAATTGGTCAATGTGGCCTGATGCTTTCCAAACCATGGGGTGACAGATGATAGTTGAGTCCAAACCCTCGACATTATCACGAGTTTCGACCATTTCGTGCCACCACAAATTTTCGATAGCACGCTTCATGCGGCAACCGTACGGACCGTAATCCCAGAAGCCATTAAAACCGCCATAAATTTCTGAACTTTGGAAAACAAAACCTCTGCGTTTACACAAACTGACGATTTTTTCCATTAAAGCATTGTCTTTTTCTTCAGCCATAATAAAATTCCTTATTTTTTATAAATCTTATAAATTATCTTAAAACTTCTTAAATAGTTAATATATACCGATTTTCGCAATTTTCAATCTTTTTAACGACAAATTACGGAATAATTTCAAACTTACCCTATAAAATTCATAATTCATAATGCATAATTAAAGGTGGTGTAGCAGAACAACCGACATCTCGATAAAAATCACGAATATACAAAAATAATAGTTTTTCATTTCCTTTTAAGCAAGAAAAAGTGGGTTCTCTCCTGCAAAAAAACAAAAAACTCTAAAATCATACATTCATTACATGATTTTGTGCGGTATAGTCAAGGAATTCTTGAAAATCGGCAGAATTTTTGACCTGACTTGCCATAGCACGACATGAACTTCTGAAACCTCTGCCTTTTAAGTAATCATGAAGGATTTTGCGAGAAATTTTAAAGCCGGATTCTTCGCCATAGAGTTCAATAATCTCCTGAATGTGCTGCTTCATGTCATTAATCAACTCTTCAATCGAGGGTGATTTAAAGTCAATCGGATTCGCCAGTTCGGAGAAAATATAGGGATTCCCCATCGCACCACGGGCAAGCATCACCGCACGGCAAGAGGTTTTTTCTCTGATTTCCCTATACTTCTCATAATTCATAATCCCGCCATTGGCAATAATTTGGCAGCGGTTATCTGCCAATTTGACACACTCCCGAATCTGATCAAAATCGACCTCACCGGAGTAATACGCCTCCTTGACCCTGCCGTGAATCGTAATCGCTTGCGCTCCCAATTCAATCAAACCTGCAACTAAATCCAAAGTCGGCTGGACATCGTCCTTATTCAAAATTCTAATTTTAGCGGAAATCGGAAATCGGGAATATTTACCGAAAAGCGAAAAAACTTCCAAAGCCTTATCAACCTGCCGACCAAGTTCGGCACCGGCACACTTTTTCGCCACTTTCGGCACCGGACAACCTAAATTCAAATCTACAATATCAAAGTTATAGCCATTAAGTTTTTCGAGAGCAATTTTAGTATGCTCCAAATCACTCCCGACCAATTGGCACCCCAAAAATTCCTCATCTTCACCACGAATCAACATCGGATGAACTTTTTCTTTGCAGTAAACTAATGAAGAAACATCTACCATTTCGCAAAAAGCAAACTTGCACCCCTTGCGATACAATGACCGCCTGAATGCAATATCCGTAAAGCCCGACAATGGCGCCATAATCACCGCATCTTCGGGATAGATAAATTTAGAATTGTCAAACTTCATTGAATCCATAAGTCTAAAAAATAAAACCACGAAAAATTCAATTCGTGGTTATATTCAATTTCCGGTAAAATTGATTATTCTGCTTTGGCAGAAATCACAACTTTTTTCATTGCGCCTTCGCCCTCACTCTGGGTGGTAACTTCAGCGTCGTCTTTCAAAGTCATGTGGATAACTCTGCGGTCACGAGCATTCATCGGGGGCAAAGTTACGGGATCGCCCCAGCGTTTTACCTCTTTGGCCGCATCGAGAGCCTGCTGTTTAAGCATAGAAGCGGGGGTAGTTTTTTCTTTTCCGCCCTTACTGTTCCGACGCTCTGAACGACCTTTGCCGTTATTTTTTGCATAGCCGTCAATATCCAACATAATTTTGGGACATTCTTTATCTTCGCTGAACATCATCAAGTTGAGAAGATACTGCATGCTGTCAAGAGTCTGACCGTTTTTACCAATAATTCTTCCGGGTTCCTTTGAATTGATTTTCAAAGAAATTTTTTCATTTTTGTCGCAACTGCGAACTTCGGCATCCAACCCCAAATAGTCAAACATAATTGCGAGGGTTTTTGCTGCCTTTTCTTTCTGCTCTGCTAAATTAGCCGCCATTTTTTACTCCTTACTGTTTTCGGCATTCCGGGCTGCCATACAAGAAAAGGTTAATCAATCTCTAATCTCTTGTTGTGTTTTTTTAACCCGCGTTGCCGCTGTCTATGTTAAAATTTATTTTGTTTACTTTGCCTCTTGTGCTGCCCGCCGTTTTTTCTGTAAAAAGAGCTGCAAAATACTGAAGATTTGGCTTACTGTCCAATACAAGGTCAATCCCGACGGCAATTCATAAAGAAAAATCAACATAAAGACGGGCATCAGCGCCATCATTTTTTGTTGCATCGGATCCATCGACGTCGGAGTTAATTTCTGCTGTAAAACCATTAATATTGTCATGGCAATTACCAACGGATTCAAGTCAAAGTTGCTGATTCCGAATAAAGTAAAGCCCAAGGGGAAACTCAAAACTGTATCAGGTGCCGCCAAATTGTGCGCCCAGAGAAAAGGCACCTGGCGAAGCGCAAATGCTCCGTCCAAAGTCGCATATAACGCAAAGAATACCGGAATCTGGAACAAAATCGGCAAACATCCGCCCATCGGATTAACGCCCTCTTTTTTGTACAACTCCATGGTTTTGGTATTCAACATCTGGGGGTTATTTTTGTATTGTTCACGCAATTTATCGATTTGCGGTTTCAAATTCTGCATTTTTTTCATTGAGTCATTGGCTTTTTGAGTAACCGGCCAGAAGATCAATCTCACAATAACAGTCAGAATAATAATACTCCAACCATAAGAACCGCAAATCGCATGAAGTTGAATCAAACACCACAACATCGCCTTTGCCAAAGGATTCAAAGGTCCCCAAGACAATTTGACCAATTTGTCGCATTCAGGAGATACTGCCTGCAACAATTTTACTTCTTTCGGGCCGACATAGAAAGTTACATCATAATCAACTTGTGCTTTCGGTGCCAAATTCAACTCATTGAAATCGGCTTGGAATGCCAATAAATACTCTTTTTTGCTGACAAGTTTACGAGTAACCGGAGCTTTGAAACTACCTTTATCCGCTTCGAAAACCAAAGCGAAAAACTTATTGGTAATTGCAGCCCATTTAAGCGATTCAACTTCGGCTGCGGCAAACTCTTTTTCTTTGTCATCGGCATCAAGTGTTTCGTACTCTCCATTGATAGAGTAATAACCATAAGAAAATTTCGCCACTCTGATCTCATCGCCAGAGAGTTTACTCCATGACTGTAAATCGCCTGCCCAGATTGACGGCTGAATTTTCACATTTTCACTGTTATTGCTGTTTAAGAAAGAAACTGAACTCTGCACCCGATAATCAGAGAGAAGAGTAAATTTTTGGGAAACGGTAATTTTTTTACCATCTTTAAAAGTTACAAGTTTTTTAACGGTGATGCTATTTTTTGAAACATCATTCAATGCGACAGTTGTAATAGTTTTTACATCACTGTTATTGAAAAACAACTCCAACATGCCATATTGAGAACCGCCCTCATTTTTGACAACAATCTTGTCGGTTTTATCGTTATTCCAGAATTGCTTAAAGGTGATTGAATCGATTGCACTATAAGTATCATTGAATTTAACAATGACATTATCATTCTCTAATTGGATATCTTTCGGCAAATCAACTTTGACTGCGAGGTCTTCTTCGACTTGAGTTTGTGCAACTTCTGCAACCGGAGTTTCGCTTACAACTGCAGTTGCAGGAGCAACGGTTTTGGTATTATCTACGACGACGGTATTTGTGGCTTTCGGGTCAGGCAACCATCCCATTTTTACTGCAAAAGGCTCCCAGCCGATCAATATGACCATACTTACGAATATAATAATCAAAGTCTCTTTGTCTAATTTCACTTCTACATATCCTCTAATTTTGTACTCCGAATAAATGTTAAACGATCAATTAATTGTCGGAGTTATTCTCTTTTTTATCCTTATTTTTTCGAGGAGGCACAGGATCATACCCTCCCTTGCAAAACGGATTGCATCTGCAAATCCGCCAAAAAATCAGCCAACTGCCCCTGAATAAGCCATGAATCTTCCACGCTTCGAGCGCATAAGTCGAGCAAGTCGGCGTAAATCTGCAGCATGGCGGGAATAATGGAGAGATGCACACTTTATAAAATTTGACCAACATGCATAAAAAAGCAATAATTGCCGAATTTAAAAATCCGACAACTTTAAAACCTTTGCTTGGGCGAGCGCTTTTTCCATCTCCGCCATTGCCTGTTGCTGTTTGTAATTCATCATGTTCTGTCTGGGAATTAGAACAATTACACATGGTTCAATTTTTTCCTTCAACAACCTAAAACTTTCGAACAAAATTCGTCTTGCCCGATTTCTTTTCACCGCTAACACGCTATATTTTCGACTGCAAATAACTCCACAACGAACTCGGTTCCCCTCATTCGGCGGAGCTACTACTGTCAAAAAACCTCTGCCGACATATTTTACGCCACAGTTACGGACATATTCAAAATCTGATTTCAGCTTTAATTTATCAGCTTTTCGCAAACTCTTTTTCAAAACATGCCTTCGCAATCTTTTTTAACGGCTTCCGTTCGAGAAAATCTTTAATTTACAAACGGCAACAATTCCCGGATACGAGTTTATGCAGAAAGTTTAGCGCGACCTTTTTGGCGACGGCGTTTCAAAACCAAGCGTCCGCCTTTGGTTGCCATTCTTGCTCTAAATCCGATACGGCGTTTTCTTCTGCGATTTGACGGTTGAAATGTTCTTTTCATAATAATTTTTCCTTCTTTATTTTTAAAATATTCTGTCTAAAATCATAAAATAAGTTACATAATATACATTAATTTTTTATTTTTTCAAGTGATTTTCTATTTTTTTCCGCGAAAATATACCATTAATGCAATCGCCACGGTCAAAATTGCACTTATTAAACAGGCAATATTCAAGTCCAAACCAAACCCAATCGGCCCGCTTTTTGACTTATCAACCCACAAAATGTAGCAAAATACAATGAATGTCATAAACATTCCCGGAATCAAGGCAATGTAAAAAAACTTTTTCTGTCTTAATAACCAAACTGCCCCTGCCAAAAGCGTGGTCATTGCCAAAATCTGATTACCCCATGAGAAATAATTCCACAAAATACCGAAACTTTTTGCATCCTTATTGGACCAATAAAGCAATACGCTGATAATCACAATCAGAGGCAGACAAATCGCAAAGCGTTTCCACAAAGTTTTCTGTTCGATTTTGAAAATCTCACTCAAACTTAAACGCAAACTTCTCATCGCAGTATCTCCTGAAGTAATTGCTAAAACAATCACCCCGGCAATAGTAATTTTGCCCATTGCCGAACCGAGAAATTCAGTAGTAATTCTCACTAATACACTATTAGGGTTAATTTTCATCAACTCCGGGTACATATTGTAAATCATCATACCTGCACCTGCCCAAATCATGCCAATTAAGCCCTCCAAAACCATCATACCGTAGAAAGATGCCTTCGCCTCTCTCTCACTTCTCATAGTTCTGGCGATAATCGGAGATTGAGTCGCATGGAAGCCGGAAATAATTCCGCATGCGATAGTTACAAATAAACAGGGGATAATCGGCTGATTATTCTCAGCGGTAAACATAAGTTCTTTGAATGCAACACTTTCTGTCAAAAGCGACGGATTTGCAAAGCCTTTAATCAAAATAACCACAAAAATCGCAAACGAACTCACAATCAATAATCCGCCGAAAAGCGGATAAATTGAACCGATAATTTTGTCAATCGGAAACATGGTTGCCGCAATGTAATAAAGAAAAATAACTACTACTGCACCCCAGAATACTTTCTCATCTGCCACGTTGGGAATCAAATCCAGCCCCTTGAACAAGTTCGCAGGAATATTGATAAATACTGCAACAACCAAAAGCAGAAGCAGACTCATAAAAAATGAGAAAATAGAGTAATAAGTTTTCCCTAAGTTGTCTTTTACTATTACCGGCAAGTTTGCGCCTTTGCTTCGCATAGACATCATCCCTGCCAGGAAGTCATGTGTCGCCCCGGCAATCAAGTTGCCGATAGGAATCAAAATAAACACAATCACTCCGAACTTAATACCGAGAATCACACCGATTACCGGGCCGACTCCTGCGATATTAAGCAACTGAATCAGCATGTTTTTCCACTTCGGCAAAGTCAAATAGTCCACGCCGTCGTTCATTGCAATTGCCGGAGTTTCACGGTCATCAGGTCCGATAATTTGTTCAACGAACTTGCCGTAAGTAAAATAACCAACACACAAAAGGAGTATTCCAAGTAAAAACAAACTCATTTTATTACCTTATTTATTGTTATACCCGGCAAATAATTTGTCGAGAATTTATTTTATAAATTTGCCTCAATATATTCAATTGCGTTGCGGAAAAATACCACACCTTCGCCCTCTTCAGCGACCTTGCCCAAAACCTTATCGGTAGTCCAAGACGGTGAATTGTAGGGAGAAAGGAATGCTTCCGGGTGCGGCATAAGTCCAAAAATGCGTCCGGTTTCGTCACAGATACCAGCGATAGAATTCAATGAACCATTGGGGTTAGCCGGGAATTCGGTTGCATTAGTACCGTCACAATTGACATAGCGGACTGCGACGAGATTTTTGTCCTCAATTTCCTTCAAAGTTGCTTCATCGGCAACGAATTTGCCTTCGCCGTGGCGGAGGGGCAAGCGGACTCGGTTGATACCTTTGGTGAAAACACACTTGCTTGCTTCATTACCTTTGAGAATACACCAGTCATCACGGAAAAGTCCTGAATCATTGTGCGCCAAAGCACATTCCTGAACAAAATAATTTCCATTCAAAGCCGGAACCAAGCCCAAACGGGTCAAAGTTTGGAAACCATTGCAAATACCCATAATCAATTTGCCGTCACGGATAAACTCTTCCAACTGGTCTTTGAGCTGGAATTTAACTCGGTTTGCGAAAACTGTACCTGACCCCAAGTGGTCGCCGAAACTGAATCCGCCAATAAATACCAACATCTGATATTCTTTCAAAGTTTTTTTACCTTCAATCAAATCATTCAAATGCACCATTTCGGGGTTTGCGCCGAGCATTCTTACTGCCGCAGAGGTTTCTTTTTCGCAATTAAGTCCGAAACCGGTGATAACCAATACCTTAATATCGCTTCTTTTCATCTCATATTTCCTTATTTTACTGAATTAAATTACTTCATTCTTGCCACAACTGCTTCGGCGAAGTCAGAGCATGACACTTCGGTTGCGCCATCCATCAAACGGGCAAAGTCGTAAGTTACAATCTTATCTGAAATCGCTTTTTCAATCGCATTAATTACCAAATCTGCCGCTTCGGTCATGCCGATATGGCGGAGCAGCATCTCACCTGAAAGTGCCAAACTGCACGGATTAACCTTGTTCATACCTGCATATTTCGGAGCAGTACCGTGAGTTGCTTCAAAGAGTGCATGTCCGGTCATGTAGTTGATATTCGCACCGGGAGCAATACCGATACCGCCGACGCAAGCTGCCAAAGCATCAGAAACATAATCGCCATTCAAGTTCATAGTTGCAATTACATCGTAATCTTCGGGACGGGTAAGAATCTGCTGCAAAAAGGCGTCACAGATACAATCTTTGACCAAAATTTTGCCTTCGGGTGCTTTTCCGTCACAGTCTGCATAAGCAATGCACTTGTCGCTGTATTCATTTCTAACAAGTTCGTAACCCCAATTTTTGAAACCACCCTCGGTGAACTTCATGATATTGCCTTTGTGTACGAGAGTAACACTCTTGCGGTTATTGGCAATTGCATAATCGAGAGCAGCACGAATCAAACGCTCGCTACCGTCTTTAGAAACCGGCTTAATACCGATACTTGAAGTTTCGGGGAAACGGATTTTAGTAACATTCATCTCTTTTTGGAGGAAATCGATAACTTTTTGAGCTTCGGGAGTTCCTGCCATGTATTCAATACCTGCATAAATATCTTCGGTATTTTCACGGAAAACGACCATATCGGTTTTTTCGGGAGCTTTTACGGGAGAAGGGACACCCTTAAAATATTTTACCGGGCGCAAGCAGACATAGAGATCCAAAGTCTGGCGCAATGCCACATTGATTGAACGGATACCGCCGCCGACCGGAGTAGTCAAAGGACCTTTGATTGCAACCAAATATTCACTGATTGCATCACAAGTTTCCTGGGGCAGCCAAGTATTTTCTCCATAAACCTTGTTGGCTTTTTCTCCGGCATAGAGTTCCATCCAAGCGATTTTTTTCTTGCCGTTATAAGCGATTTCGACTGCCTTGTTCCAAATCATCATACTTGCTTTGGTAATATCAGGTCCGATACCGTCACCCTCGATAAAACCGACAATCGGGTTATCAGGAACAATCAATTTTCCATCTGCGCCCATAGTAATTTTCTCACCCTGCGGCACAACAATATTTTTAAATTCTGCCATAAAAAACCTCTCAATATTAAAATTTATTAACTAAAAATCTTCAATCTATATAATATAACATAACTTTTAACTTTTTCAAATATTTGAAGTTATTTTTTAATTCTATAACTCCGCTTCTAAAAAAAAGTAAAGCATAGCCGAAAGAATTCAGCACACTCCCTTATTCTTCTAAAAAATTAACTTTTTGCGATGCCAAAATAAACGATTCCGCCATTTTGTAATCAATCAAGCCTCCGAGATAGAGATTTTCCAGAGATTTCTCCATAGTCTGCATACCGTCTTTGAATCCGGTTTCGATTGCAGACTGCAACTGGTGAGTTTTTCCCTCTCTGACGAGTGCTTGAACCGATGAAGTGCCAACCATAACCTCAAATGCCGCCACTCTGCCGTTGCCGTCAATTCTGGGCAGCAGTCGCTGTGAAACAACTCCTAAAATCACCCCTGCAAGCTGTAATTTTATCTGGTTTTGCTGTGAACTTGGGAAACTATCCACGATACGGTCGATTGTCTGCGGAGCATTATTGGTGTGAATTGTAGCGAAAACCAAGTGTCCGGTTTCCGCCGCAGTAAGTGCCGCCGCAATCGTTTCGGTATCACGCATTTCGCCGACCATAATCACATCGGGATCTTGACGCAAAGCATATTTGAGAGCCGTTGCGAATCCCAAAGTATCGGTATTTAATTCACGCTGTTCGACAATTGAATTTTTGTTGATATGGACAAATTCAATCGGGTCTTCTATCGTAATAATGTGTGCTTGCTGATTCTCATTAATCTCATTAATCAAACTTGCCAGCGTGGTAGTTTTGCCAGAGCCGGTCGGACCGGTAACCAGAATAAGCCCCTGCTTTTTCTTAATTAATTTTTCCAAAATCGGAGGCAAATTAAGATCTCTCGGCTTCGGAATATCTTTATTAATCACTCGTGCGACAATTCCGATATGTCCCCGCTGATAAAAAGCATTGACACGGAAGCGAAAAACCTCTTCCGGTTTATCCCGCTCAATTTGTAATTGCACCGCCAGAGCGAAGTCAAGTTCACGCTTCTCCTCCAAAACAACTCGCTGATGTTGATTGATGATACCGTAAAGCAGTTTTTGAGTATCCTCGCCGGTCAAAATCGGCAATTCCATTGCTCGAATATCCCCATTTAACCGAACCGACGGAGATGCACCGACACTCAAAATCAAATCACTTGACTTATAGCGAATGGCATTACGCAGCAGCCTTGCCATATCAATTGCTTCGCTGTTCTCATCGGTATTACCGGTGTAATTACTTCTGAATGCGTCAACTCCTGATTCCATACCGCGAATAAGCAAATTCAATTCATCGGCGTTATTGGCACTTGCCAATGCTCTTTCGCAAGAAATTTTCTGTGCTTTGTACAAATTAAAAATACTGCGACTGAAATTAATCATGCCTAAATGCCAACCCTCTTTAATCGCCGATTCCAAATCGCTGTAACGATGTGAAGCAATCAACTTTTTCACCAACGGAGTTCCAAGCAACACTTCACAGGCAAGTTCCATGCGATCGGAATTAACTGACGGGATAAGCTTCTGACCGACGATTCCTGATAAAGCCATACCCAAATCCTGGGCGACTTGATCTCTTTTCTCCGGCGGGAAAAGCGTAATAATTCGCTCAAGTGCCTGAATTGTATCGGCTGTATGGATAGTGCTTATGACCAAATGTCCGGTCAATGCCGCATTAATTGCCGCTTCCATCGTTTCAATATCCCGCATTTCCCCGATAACAATTACATCGGGATTTTCACGCATTGCCGAACGGATACCGTCGTGAAAACTTCCTGCTCCATTAACCTCTCGCTGGGACACTAAACTTTTTCGGTCATGGTGGATAAACTCAATCGGGTCTTCCAAAGTCAAAATGTGGCGTGAATAATTTTGATTGATGTAATTCACCATCGCCGCCATAGTGCTTGACTTACCTGAACCGGTTATTCCGCAAATTAAAATAATTCCACGCTCAGCCTTGGTCAAGTCTTCAACATTTTTCGGCAAATTCAAACTCTCGAAACTTAATTCTCTACAATCTTTAATCGGTCGAATCGCAAGCGCACCGCCATTAAGAGTTTCAAAAAAGTTTACACGATAGCGGCGATTATCAATTTCAATCCCGATGTCGTATGCGCCTTTGTCGCAATAGATTTGCTGCATGGCTTCGTCCAAAAAACTATTTCGGAATTCAACAAGGGCTTTTTCACTTATAACTTCACAATCTTCGTAAACATTGACACTGCCATTAATTCGGATACTAGGAAGCTTACCGACACTCAAAAATATATCACTCACAGTCGAAGTTTTCACTTTTTCAAGTAGTTCCAAAATCATGATACCCCTCCTATCTTTTTAAATTTGCCAATCGGCTTTCTATAAGTTTTTTCTCTCTATTTGAATAGAACTTTCGCTTGGATTCCTCTGTCAGAAAACTCAAATTCTCATCAAATAAATTTAAGGTAAAAAGCATGTCTGAATAACGAAAAAGATACTCCATAGCATGTTCATCTTCACGCCTTTTATCCAAACTGAAATAACTTTTCCCTACCTCATAAGCATTGTCAAAGTCACAATAATCATCGGCATAAACCCGAAAAAGCATGTAACTTGCCAAACAATAATCCGGAAATTCCTGCAAAATATTTTCCAACTCAGTAATCGCCGAAGCATAATCCTGCTGCTTAATTTTCCCTGCAATCGGCGAAAGTGCCGGACGAACTTTTTTATACTTGCGATTCAGCAAAAAAAGCCAATCACACCCATTCTCCACCCAATGACGAACATAAAGAACGAAGAAAAGTATCCCTGCCAAAACTCCGCAAATTATCACCATATAAGCGGCAAATAATCCGTCAATAACCGACTTGATTGTAACAAGTTCATAGACTCCGAAAACAAAAAGGCCTATCATTAAAAAATTACCGAAAATAAAGGCAATTTTTGCTGATAGGCCGTTATTCATAAAAACTTATTCCGCAGTAAAGAAAATTGCTGATCCTTTGGTAATTACGCCGTCTGCCGGAATAGAATTGTATTGTTCAAAAAACTCTTTGGTGATATTGTATTTTTTGCAGAACTCGTCAACTGTGATATCTGCTTCAACTTCAACGACAGAAGGCAAAGCAGAAGTACTGGTAGTAGTATCAGTTGTTGTTGCACCTTCATCAGTAACAACCGTTGCACCTTCATTAGCAGTATCAGTTGTTGTTCCGCTCTGATTACCACCCAACTGCTCAGTAAGTTCACCAAAATCACCTGAATTATCAGTATTAGTAGTAGTCTCGATTACCGGATCTGCCTCTTCTGCGACTTTCGCTCCCGGAACTCGGAGTTTCTGACCGATTTGCAAAATACTCTGTTCGGTCAAATTATTTTCCTGCATGAGAGCAGCACGGGTAACATGCAATTTTTTAGCAATCTTGCTTACAGAGTCATTAGCAACAACTGTGTAAAGACCATTTACAACCAAAGATGAATCTACTTCTTTAGCGGGAGCAGGAGTTTCTGTCTTAACAGTTTTGCCTGGAACTCGAAGTTTCTGACCGACGCGGATTTTGTTCGGATTGGTAATATTGTTTGCCGCAATTAAGTCTTTGCGTTTAACTTTAAGTTTCTTTGCAATCAAACTGAGTGAATCACCCTCGACCACGGTGTAGTATCCATCAACCACGACGGCTTTTTGGCTAACAGCTTTTTTAGGGCCGACAGCTTTTTTCTGCATATTTTCCATTGGGGGGAATTCGTCATTGTTGCCAGTGACGACAGGAACTTGATCTTTTTTAGGCGCAGCGGCATTATCCTCTGCAGTTTGGGCATTATCCTCTGCAATCGGGGGGAGAAGTGAATCATCTTGTGAAACATCACTATAACTGCTTCGTGCAGAACCTCCGCCGAGGGCATTATCTTTCTGATGACCCAATTCACGAGATGCAGACGGCACTCCTGCACGATTTTCCATAATCGGCGAATTGCAGCCGCCAACAAGCATAATCACAGAAACTGCTGTCGCACCTAAAATTCCAATTCTCTTTTCCAAACCACTTAATTTTGTCATAATTCCTTGCTCCTGAATAAGTTATAAATATATATCGTTATTTTAAAAACACCTATAAAACCTAATGTATATAAATATAAATTTTAAACTGAAAAATTCAAATTAAAATTCAAATTAATTATGAGTTTTTTTAACTTTTTTTTATTTTCTGTTATTTATTTTTCTCATTGATTTCCAAATAGTAATTCAAAAGTCGCTCGGCGGTGATATTTTTCTCAATTTCAAGCGATTTCTGTTGATACTCAATTGCTTTGGGCAAATTGCCGAAGCGGTAAGCGCAACAAGCCTTTACGCTGTAATAAAACGCCTGATTGCTTTTCGCCATAGTCGGCAAAAGTGTTTGTGCATTCTCCAAAATATCAGCCGCCCCCATGAGTGCTTCCGAATTATAATTAAAATTATTCATAAGCACCCAGGCAAAAGTCAATTTATCGTAAAGGTCAACTTTCTGATTCTGTATCAATTCCGCAACAATACTTAACAAATTAATTCTCAAATCGCCGTATCTGGTCATTAAATCAAGTATCAACAAATAGATTTGTCCGCTGTTTTCGGCTTTACTTTTCTGGCGAACCAATAAATCATACGCCTCCCGATAACGCCCCTGCTCCTCCAACATGAATAATCTCATTCGCAAAGCAGTTCTATTCACCGGGTCTATTTTCAGAATTTCATCGACTGTTTTCGCCGCTTTGAACTCATCCCCTGTTCTTAAAGCATTCTGCAATTCATCCAAAAATTTAGAGATTTTAATTTCATCTGAAATTTTGAACTGCCCATTCTCAATTTTATTCACCACATCGACAATATCGATAAGTTCGCCCGCCCAGATAATTTTGTTCTCATAATTGACGATAAAAGCTTTCGGAAAAAGTATCGCTCCTGCCATATACAAAGCCATACTTCTTCTGTCGTTAGTTATCGGGAGTTTCAAATCAGGATATTTTTTATAAAAATCGGCAATATCTTTCTCATTATCGGCGATTAAAGCCACCCTGACATTCGACTTGTTATTCAAATCTCGCACAATTGGAAGCAGGGCAGAAAAACTCTCCTCATTCAAGTCGCAGAAAACCAAAACTTTCAATAACTTTTCATTTCTTTTATCGACAGTATTGTAACAAACTTGGAAGTGATCAGTTCCTTGCCAGCGGCCGGTAATCTCTTTCGCTTTGTCGCCGATAGTCAGGGCAGATACATCAAACTGCCACAACGCCGCAACTACCGAAACCGCCAAAAATTTAATAGCTCTTCTCATTTTCTCCTCCATTCTATTCAGGGCAACTGAAAAAACTTACCGATTGCCCAATTCCCAATGCACAAAAACAACTTAATATAAATGAACCGCCGTAACTAATAAATGGCAACGGCAAGCCCGTAACCGGTGCAAGTCCTATATTCACACAAATATTTACAAAAACATGAGTGAAAAAAAACATCGCACACCCAATACTTAAAAATCGCCCGAATAAATCTTCGCACCGATATCCGACATACAGCAACCTGATTGTCAAAATCAAATACGCTAAAACCGTCCCTATCGCCAAGAAAAATCCCCCCTCTTCGGCAATCACCGAAAAAATAAAATCATTATTCGCCGCCGTTCGAGGCAAATATCCCAGAGTATGCTGGGTGCCATTTCCCAAACCTTTGCCTTTCCAACCGCCGGAACCGATAGCTATTTGAGCTTGTCTTGACTGGTGGGTCAAATCTCTCGGGGCTTTATCGGGATTAAAAAATGCCGTAATTCGCTTACGGTGATACTCTTTAAGCATCGGTTTAACTTGGAAAATTTCATTGAGTGCCAACACGGTAACAACGACTAATAAAATTCCGCTGCCAATTAAGATAAATTTCTTATTCAACCCCGCCGTAAAAACCATTACCAGCATCAAAGGCACCAGAATTAAGGCACTCCCGAAGTCCGGTTCAACGAAAATTAAAACAAACGGTATCCCGGTAAGCAATGCCGCAATACAGAGATTTCCGAATTTATTTATATCAAAATTTCTCCTACTGAAAAATGCCGCCAAAATCAAAATCAAACTGATTTTCATTAACTCCGACGGTTGAAAATTGGAGAAACCTAAATCCAGCCACCGTTTTGCACCGTAAATTTTTACCCCAAAAAGCAGCACAGCTATCAAAAGTAATAAACTAATTCCGTACAACGGCAACGCCACAGTTCGCAAAAATCGGTAATCAAAACTGCTCAAAACCACATATAACGGCAGACTTATAGTAATCCAAAAAAGTTGTTTATACAGAAAATCGGGATTGACAAAAACTTCATTCTGGAACCCGGTGCTGTAAATAAAAATCAGCCCAATTCCCAACAAAAAACACATCGCAAAAAGCAGTACGAAGTCGAATTTAATAATATAATCTTTCAACTTCGATGATGATTTTTTAGTAGTTATTGGAGCAATTCGCCGCATATTTTTTTATCTCTTATAAAAAAATCAAGGCAATAAATACCGGGTTCTCCCCCATATTTACTGCCTTTAAAAAGCCTAATTATGCAAGAAAAGTCTGGTCGCGTTTCGGGCCGACTGAAACAATCGCAACTTCCGCATCAACCAATTCAGCGATACGGTCAAGATACTTGCGGGCATTTTCGGGCAAGTCAGCCATAGAACGAGCCTCTGCGGTACTTTGGCACCAGCCGGGCAACTTTTCATAAATCGGTTTTACACGAGAAAGCTCTGCTGCATTGGTCGGCATTTCAGTAATGACTTTGCCGTCAAGTTCGTATGCAGTACAGATACAAATTTCTTCGAGAGTATCCAAAACGTCAAGTTTGGTGATTGCAAGTTTATTGACGCCATTTATCATGCAGGAATAAGCAGAAATCACTGCATCGAACCAGCCGCAACGACGGGGACGGCCGGTAGTTGCGCCGAATTCATTACCGATTCTGCGGAGTTCTTCGCCGGAAGCGTCAAAAAGTTCAGTTGGGAACGGGCCTTCGCCGACACGAGTTGTGTAGGCTTTCATGACGCCCCAAACAGTATCAATATAGCGGGGAGCGACACCGGCACCGGTACACGCACCGCCGCTGGTGGTGTTACTGCTGGTAACAAAGGGATATGTACCATGGTCAATATCCAACAAAGCACCCTGTGCACCCTCAAAAAGTACATTTTTACCTGCTTTTGCCGCTTTGTTTACAGAAATCACAGTATCACAAACATGCGGAGCGAGATATTCAGCAGCGACTTTGACTTTTGCGCATTCTTCGTCTATATTCAAAGTTTCGACACCTGCATCAGCAAAAATCTTGTTGTATTTTTCGCATTCTGCGACAAAAAGAGTCTTCAAAGATTCGAGATTTTTCAACTCTCCGCCACGAATACCGCAACGGTGAGCTTTGTCTGCATAAGCGGGGCCGATTCCGCGACCGGTTGTACCGATTTTGGCAGTACCTGCGGCAAGTTCTTTAAGTTTATCATAACGCTTGTGGTAAGCGAAAATCAAATGCGCTTTGTCGCTCAATTCAATCGCAGAAATATCGATTCCACGATCTTTGAGAGATTGCATTTCATCCATCAAATCAACCGGGTCAACCACCAAACCATTACCGATGACACAAGCAACACCCGGACGGAAAATTCCTGACGGAACCAAGTGAAGAACATACTTTTCACTACCGATTTCCACGGTGTGCCCGGCATTATTTCCACCTTGAAAACGCACGACCATATCGACATCACGAGTCAATACGTCAATCAATTTACCTTTTCCCTCATCGCCCCACTGGGTACCGACCAATACATCTACTGACATAAAAATATCCTTTATTTTTAAATATAATAAATTATAATAAAACACAAACAACGCTTATAATGTAGCATTAAAACCGATAAAATTCAAGACTTAAATCAGATATTTACCCATTTTTTTTAAAAAGTTTCCCTCTCTTCTGCAAAAAAGTCGGAATTTAGAGTTTTGCAATTTAGCAAAACTGTACCATTTTTTTATTTTTATCATTTTCCAAACCGCTTTGATGAGTGCGCTGTTAGGGGGAGGCTAACGCCGCCTTTTTTATGGGGGGCTTGGTTGCAGCCCCCCATGCCCCCTGCAACCAGCACTGGTGCTGGACTGG
>JAZRSP010000240.1:0-11784 GCA_045651565.1 Victivallaceae bacterium
AAAGTGTTGTTTTTTCACCTCGGACGACCACAGCACCGTGGAGAAAGAACGCTATGACGGTTTCTGCTTCGCCTTTGAGAGCAAAAATTTGCCGAGACCTGCAAAATTATCCGGTTCAGATTCAGAAAAAATTATCCGCGAAAACTACGACGGAGTTTTCACTATGAGCGACAACATGGCAAACAGTATTTATCAACTCTGCCAAAACCACAAACTCAAAATTCCTCGTGACATCTCAATTATCGGGTTTGACAACAGTTTATTGAGTTCTAAAATCGAACCGCCATTGGATTCAATTGAACAACAAAGCCGCACCATGGGACACCGTGCCGCAGAATTGATGGTAAAACGACTCGCTGAACCGGAAATTCGTGAAAGAATCTCATTACGACTCGATGTAGCACTGATTAAACGAAAATCGGTAATGTAAAATTTTTAAACAATCCGTACAACTGCATTGAGCTCCAATGCAGTTTTTTATTGTCAAAAAGTTTAACAAATATTATACAATTAAACACTTTGTTATTGTTTTGACCAATAAAAAACGCAAAAAAGTTTATATTTTTTTATTTTCAACTCTTGACAAAAAGCAAAACATGGGGTATAATTAGTATTGTAACAATTGAAAATGCTGAAATTATTGCTTCGGCAGAATTATATATATAAGGAAATTATTGTATGTCCGGAAAAAATTATTATGTTGTGTCCCACACCCATTGGGATCGGGAATGGTATGAGCCGTTTGAAGTTTTCCGCTTCAATTTGGTGAAAATGATTGATTATCTTTTGGATACTATCAAGGAACAGCCGAATTTTAAATTCAATATGGACTGCCAGACCATCATGGTCGAAGACTATTTGGCAATCCGTCCGCACCGCAAAGACGAATTGATGAATGCAATCAGCAATGGCAATATCATGGTTGGTCCATGGTATGTACAAAATGACTTCTATCAGACAAGCGGGGAATCGACAATCCGCAATATTTTAAGTGGAATAACTCTTGCACGGAAATGGGGTGTCAAGTCTGATTTTATCGGCTATGCTCCCGACCACGGCGGAATTATTGCTCAAATGCCGCAGATTTTGAATGGTTTTGGAATTGACGCACTGGTTTTCGGACGAGGCAGAATCATGACACCTGAAAACGGCAGAAAAAATACTTTTATCACCGAATCTCCCGACGGCTCACAAGTTCTGACCGTATTCCTCTTTAACTTCTATAACTCCGCACAACGCTTCTCTGCCGATGCAGAAAAGGCGTGGAAATACTTCAAAATGGTACAGGAAAAAGAGAGTTGGGGCAATGCGACAAATAATTATCTCCTTATGAATGGAGTTGACCACCTTTTCCCACAAGCAGACTTAAATGTATCAATGGCAGCTATTCAGAAAAATCTGCCGGACGGCGATAGAATTTTCCAATCCACCCTCGCTGACTACATCGAAGCACAGAAACGAGATACCGTGCGTGAAAATTTGGAAGTCCACCATGGTGAACTCTCCGAACCGGTCAAAGAACGTATACTTATGCCGGGAGTTGCTTCAAGTAGAATTGCACAAAAAGCCGCCATTACCGATTCTGAAAACACCTTGTTCATTCAAGTTCAAGGGCTTTGCAGCATGCTTCTCATGGCAGGATTCAACACAAAAGAATACGATAAAGACATGCTCAATTACCTTTGGCATTTGGCTGCACAAAGTTTGGCACACGACTCAGTTTGGGGTTGCAGTGCAGACAGCACTCACCGCCATATTGCCGACAGATTGGAGTGCTTCAATGAAGTTGCTTCCTGTGTAATCAATGAAAAAATGCAGTTGCTCTCTGCCCACAGCGGTAAATTCGATGAGCAATGTTACAAAATTACCGTTTTCAACCCCTATCCGTACAAAGTTAAATCTCCGATTGAAACTGTATTGGATATTGCGGAGGATGAGGAACTCGGAAACTTTAAACTTTTCGATACCGACGGCACAGAAATTGCAGTTTCTGCAAGCGAAAAAGAACTGGAAGAACACGCTCTCCGAAGCCCGGTCAATTTGCCCGGCAGAATCAATGTTTATCGGAGAAAAATCTCTTTCACCGCAGAAATTCCGCCATTCGGCTACAAAGTTTTCAAGGTCATGCCGACTGCCGAAACTACCGAAGTTACAAACTTGGGCAACTCTAATGGTATTATCAAAGTCGAAGTTGATTCCGACGGCAGAATTGACTTGACTTCATTGAAAAACAACAAGGTTTTCAAAGATGTTTTGACTCTCGAAGACACCGGAGATTTGGGCGACGCATACAGTTACAAGCCGATTGAGAACGATGTGCCTTATTCGACAAAAAACATGACTCCGGTCAATGTCGAAATGACAAGTTCGGCACAACGCACCGACTGGGTGATTACTTATGCAATGAGTCTGCCTGCATCCAATAATAGTGAACGCACAGCAAGAAGTTCTGAATTTAAGGACATGGACATAAAAATTCATCTCTCACTTTTTGCCGATTGTCCCTATTTGAAGGTAAAAGTTTCAGGCAATAACAATATAAAAGACCACTTCCTGCGCGCGGTTGTCAGAAGCGGAATTGCAAGCGACTTCTCCGACAGCACCGGAGCATTTGAAATTGCCAAACGAAACTGTAACGACAATCCCGAATGGCGTGACCGTGAGAAATTCACTCGTGATTATATCAAAATTCAGAATGAAAAAGATAACGGTATGGCGATTTTTACCGGGAACTTGCACTCTTTTGAACACTTTGTCAATCGTCAGGGCGAAATTGCTCTCGGTTTGGTGCGTTCAAATGGATATATTTTGGGCTTCTACGAAACACCGAAAGACAAAACTTGGATTGTTCCGGAAAATCAACTACAGGGCGAATTTGAGTGCAAATTTGCGATCATGCCTTGCACTTACAGCGAGTCAAGCATTAACGAAATTCGCATGGCACAAGTTTTTGCTACACCGTTATTGAGTTATGCTGACAGTTCGTCTGTCGATAAGTTGGCTGGCGGTCGTCCCTGTGTACAGGACAGCGATGTATCGGAAATTTTTAAACTTCCAGATCCGTATAAAAATATGGCACTTCCGCATGAGATGAGTTTCATTGATACAAGTGAAAGTAATTTATTGTTCTCTACAATCAAGTTGGCAGAGAAAGATAATGACTTTGTATTGCGTCTTTGGAATCCCTTAAAAGCGGCGGAATCGGCAAAAATTAATTTTGGAAAAAATATCAGCAATTTAAGCAAAGCAAACTTCTTGGAAGAAAGCACCGCAGACTTGAATTGCATAGATAATTGTGTTGAGTTAAAATTGAAACCATGCGAGATTGCAACCATAAAAATTAAGAATTCATAATTCATAATTATGGTAGGTGTCGCACAAATAGTACGACTGAATGCGAGGAGTGTCGGCTCTTATGACCGAATGCTGCGCAGGACAAGTGATAGTCGGACATACAAACTTACTTGAAGTAATAACTATCACCTCAATTACGGTGAAGTAATACCAATAACCCTTTTCAGTCAGGCTTAATACTGAAAATAACCAAAAGGAGGAAAAAAGACAAAATTAAGCTCAAAAAAAGTCGTCGGAATAAATTTATTCCGGGAAAATAAGTAATGTTTTTTTATAATAAGGAGATTAGAAAAATGAAAAAATTTAACAAATTTACATTAATTGAATTATTGGTTGTTATTGCAATTATTGCAATTCTTGCAGGAATGTTGCTTCCTGCCCTTAATAAAGCCCGTGACAAAGCCCGTGCTACAACTTGTTTAAGCAACATGAAAACAGTAGGGCAGTACATTATGCTTTATGCAGATGATTCTAATGGTTATGTTGTGCCAAACACCTTGCAAGCCAGTGCTCTTGGAAATGTTTCTTATCCGAAACATTTGGCACGAGGCGGATATATTGCTGATGTTACAGATAACGTTAATTATATTGGCAAAACAAACATCTTTGACTGTCCTTTGATGGAATCAACTACTACACCTGTCAAGGGTCGTTCTTATGTCGGTTCGGCATTTGGTTCTTGCAATAGAGATGCAACAGTTCCTTTGCTTGAGAATTTTCACACAATAAATATTAAATGGCCTAAATCATCTTCAAGTAATATCCTTTTGCTTGATTCATGTCGTCAGCCTGGTTCAGATACTGCTCGTCGTCAAAATGCCGAAGGTGCAGGTGGTGCTGTATATCAAGGTATTCATTTAAGACACAGCGACCGAGCTAATGTCTGCTTGGCAGATGGACACGCAGAAGCACTTTCTTACGATGATTTTGAACCTGGTGTAGCTTCTGCAACAGCTAATAGTTGGAAATTCGGGGGACATCATGCCGGTTCAAGTGCAAACAAGGCTTATGTTTACAAAGCAAGCGAAGCCGGTTTCTAATATTTAGTAACTATTAATAAAATTTTATTTGCTTTGACTGCTGAATTTTTTTCAGCGGTCAGGCAATGACAGAAAGCGGGAATTATTTTTTTCGCTCTTTGTCATTGCTTGAATGCAAAAATAAAATTTCACTAAAACAATAAAAAAGAAAGGATAAAACATGAAAAAATTTTTTGTTTTGTGCATGATGTGTTGCCTTTCAACCATTATGCTTGCCGACTTGTCACAAATGGAGAAACCGTGGAAAAATCCGCCGAAACGACTTTCGCTGGAAACTTACATCGGTACATTATACTATTATGCTCAAACTTTCCCTGATATTTTTAAACTCGAACTCGTTGCTAAATCTCCGAAAGGTCTTCCGGTATATTTGTGCAAAGTAACTGATCCGACAGTTTCTGATGAAGACAAAAATGTAATTCTCATTACCGCATTGCATTCAGGTGCAGAACGCACTGCAACCGCAGGATTAATGGAATTTATCTCTATTATCACCGGAAAATCTGAATTAGCAAAAGATTCACTCAAAAAAAATATCATTTTGATTATGCCGATAGTAAGTCCGGAAGGGTTCTTCCTGGATGAAGCTCTTTGGAATTCACGACGCTTCGACCCCTATTCAATCGGTCGAGGTAATCGAGTTGACTTAAAAACACTCGCTCCCAAAGTTCCGGAAGACGCCCCGGAATATATCGCTTTCCAAAAAGTATCCGATAAATATAAACCCGACTTCCACATGGATGTACATGGTACCGGATTACATTTTAATTCATATATTCAACCTATGACAATCGGAAGAGCAGGCAGTAACTCCTCTATCGGATTATGGGATACTAAACTTCAACGGGCATTGATGGCTTCCGCACCTGCCGCAGGGTTTGGTGCTTATTGCATGGAAGACGGTCAGCGTTTAATTTGGGGACCTTCCATGGAAAAACATTACCAATCATTTTTTGATATGGGTCAACCATACTACTATGGAGCAACTTACGGTTATATTCGCAATCACACCATGTTGGGTTTAATTGAATCAACTTGGACTTTCTCTGTAACTGAACCTTTAAAGGCTCTTTTGCAAGAAGCAAACAAGGGATTCTCCAACGGCAGAGTAAATGATTTCAAAGTCAACCTCATAAAAGGCGGATTTAATACCAGTTTGCTTTCTTACGGCAAAACCAAAGCAGAACGCAGAGAATCTCGTGTCAAGCTTTGGCAGAAACAGGACTATTTCGCAGTTGGAACTTCTTATCCTAACTCCGGAAATTTCGTCCTTTCGATGATTGCTTACGGCAAAGAAGGATTAACTACCCTCACAGGTACTGCCGATAGCGGTCGCTGGGGACAGGCAATGTTCGCCGATATTCTCAAAAACAGTGCAAATTATTCATACATCGACCATGAGGGATTGGCAAAGTTTTTCGCTGCTGCACCTCCGAATGTGAAAAAAATTATGTTTGAAAAAGGCACTCCTCCGGCAGATGTCGAAGAACCTGAATTAGATTCAGGTATTGCTATTGGCTGTGATATTCCGATTGCTAATGCTGAAATTGTTGCCATTACCCTTAATGGCAAAGCAATCAAGCCGAGCATTGAAGACGGTTATGAAACATGGGTTGAAGACGGATTTACTCATGTCCGAGTAAATATTCCTGCTGAACGAACCGCCAAAGAAAAACTATTTCTGCTGGGTGTCGCTTGGAATGCTCCGTTCGATATTCATTCAAAATACGGCTATGTGCCGAATGAGATAATTAAAGAGTTTATCAAAAATGATTTGAGCGAAGAAGCCCGCCGTGAAATCGAAGAGGCAAAGGCAGTTCAAACCAAACATTTTGATGAAAAAAGAAAAAAATAAAACAACCGAAAGGAAAAAATTATGAATTTTTCAAAATTAGTTTTGCTGGGAGCATTGCTCGGAAGCACCGCACTTTTTGCAGAAGAAGCTGCACAAGAAAATGCCTGGATCAGTCAGGACTTTGAAAATAAAGAATATTTTTCAAAAGTATCTCCAACTGGTTTTACTGCCCGTAATCCACAGACTGGATTATGGTCTCAATTCAAAAATGACGGTGTTTTGACAATTTCAGATGAACAGGCAGCAAGCGGTAACTATTCACTTAAACATACCCAATTACCTGCACCATCAAGATACTTTGCAAACTGGATTTGCCCAACTCCATTAAGTGAAAGTTTCGTATTTGAAGCATACATTAATATGGAAGAAGGTGCGCGTAGTGTGATTGGTTTAGTTACTGAATATAATGGCAAAAAGGAACGCCGTTTTTCTTTCGGTGCATTTGATCCAAAAGCCAATAACATGGCATATTTAGACTATAAAGCCAATAAATGGATGCGTTCTGGAATTAAAATTGCTAATGATGAATGGGTAAAAGTTCAATTGGAATATGATGCAGCTGCTCAAACTATCAGTTATTATGTCTTTATCGACGATGTCAAAGAAAAAATTGGTGAAGTTTCTGCAGAAAATTTAGGAGCAGTCAATTTTGTCGAATTTCGTCACAATGCATCAGAAAATGGCAAAGCGGTATATATTGACGATGTCAAAATTACCAAAAAATAATTTTAGAAAGGTCGTATCATGAAATTATTTCGTTATTTAATGGCAATGTTTTTTGTCATGGCGAGTTTCACCGCCATTTCAGCTCCACCTAAAAAAATTACTAATCGCAAAAATGTCGCAGCAGAACTTTTTGGGGCTACTGCAGAAATTACTCATGCTGATGGTTCAACTGAAAAGGTTACCTCAATTTTGCAGGGAACTTATGTTGATAACAATGCAGTTTCACTGAAAGGCGTGCCTGCAACTATCGTAATCGAGTTCGCTCAGCCGGAACAAATCAACTTGATCCGCATTTATCCGGGCAACTTGAAATACGCTCCCAATCCATCAGGAGAAGCAGGTATTAAATCATATAAAATTGAACGCTACAACAATGGATACTATCACCCATTGGTTGAAGCAAAAAATCAGCCGTCTTATGCTCAAAGCGGTGCCGCCGGCGGCGAAGAATATTGTTTCGAACACTCTTTTGCGCCAATCAAAGCAGAGAAAATCCGTATCACCATCACTGAATCCGGTCATACCGGAAAAAGTGCTACAAGAAAAGACATTATTCCAATGGCTGAAAGAACCTCTTTGGTTCGTGCGGTTGAGGTTTATAGTTCTAAACGTTCAAATGACCAAGCTGTATGGTTACGTAATGTTTTATTCGGAGATTTTAACCTCCGTGTCTATCGCGAGCAAAACACAGCAAAACTCTTTTTAGATGCTAAATTAGGCAATCTGGTTGCAAACTTAAATATTGCAGAGGAAAACTCAAACAAAATAGTTTTCTCTAAAGAAATTACTCTCAAAAATGGCGAACAGACCATTAATATTCCGGTTGCCAATATTGCTGACGGTCGTTACATCGTTTCGATTGAAGCAAAGGATAAAAATTCTCCATTCAAGGGAGCAGTCAAACGCATGTTGCGTATTGACCGTTTGGACAAAGTCGAAGTGCCGACCGATGTGGTTAATGTGAAAAATATGAGAATTTTCCCGGTCGATAACTTCCACTTCGAAAAATTACAGAATGTTAAAAATACTATCGTTCCGGCGGAATCTATCCAAACCTCAAAGCGTATGGGCTGGGGTGATGGTCGTCAGGATGGTCGTGTAGGAAGATTTTTTACCGTAGATAGTCAAGGCAACTATATCAGTCAATTTACCGAAGTTGACAGCAAAAAAGGTCGCAAAGCCTTCTTTGCTTACAGTAAAGATATGAAAAACTGGGAATGCTCAGCAAATCCACCTGCAGAATTTCCAAATATTTTACCTAGTGCTTATGGTAAAATTCCAGCCGCAGCAACTCCTAAATGGGGTGTTAAAACTCCTTTCAAAGATGCGGTTATCCGTTTCTATGACAAAGAAAAAGATGGCTCTTTTGAACTCAATGAAGTTAGAATTCAATGGTTTCCGCCATTTATCGGTGATGTGGACAGCAAAGGCGGAATTGTCAAAAAATGGAGTACCTACCCCGTGATTGAACGCAATGGCGAATGGTTGCTTCTTACCAAAGAACCACTTTATGTCGAAAGATTTGACT
This sequence comes from Victivallaceae bacterium, assembly GCA_045651565.1. GTDB lineage: Bacteria > Verrucomicrobiota > Lentisphaeria > Victivallales > Victivallaceae > RGIG5270. The sequence goes on from JAZRSP010000240.1 coordinate 8,504, forward strand.
ATGAGGGCGATGCCTTGGAGAATGATGTTGACTGTAACGATAACTTCGGTAATGCCTATCTCTCTGACGACGGTAAAACTCTCTATGTTGGTAAAGCTGGCCGCTTGAGAACTTTTGCTCCATATACTATCGAGTATGACAATATCCCTGAAGCATACCGCATAATGCGCGTCTATTACACCCATGATGGTATTAACTGGGATTACAAATACTTCTGTCCGCCCGATGAAAAAGACGTTAAGGGTATGCAGCATTACGGTTATTCAGTCCACCGTATCGACAAAAATTTCTACATCGGTTTTATCTCTGCTTATCCTTGCTATGACCAGCAGATTTATCCGGAAATTTGTTATAGCCGCGATGGTTTAAATTGGCAGCGTTTGGAAGATCGTACTCCATTTATAGCGAATACTCCAATTGACACTTGGCTTTTCGGTATGATTTTTGTTGAACCAATCCACGCGGTTGAGCATGATGGTCATTACTACTTGCCATTGGGTGTCTGCTGGCAGCGACCACACTTCTACCCAGGCAAAAACTTGGGAGCACAAGCATTGCGTCGCAGTTTCGAATCTCGCAACTTGACCAAAGAATGGAAATATTTCAAAGATTTCGGTTCTTGGGAAAACTTGGCAAAATCTGTCGAAAAAGCAGAACTTAAAAACGATATTTGCGGAATCGCAAAATTCCGTAAAGACGGATTCATCGCAGTTAAAGCGATGAAAAATGCAAGTTTATTGAGCCGACTTTTCGAAGCAGAAAACTCAAAATTGATTCTCAATGCCAAAGGCTCATTACGCCTCGCATTGCTTGATGCAAATAATCAATTAATAGATGGTTACACTGCGAATTTTTCAGGCGATGAAACGGATAAACTTATCACTTGGGATAATGGTTCAAGCACATTGCCCGACGGTGAGTTCAAAGTAAAAATTATTCCGGAAGAAAATTCTGAAATCTATACTTTGCGTTTTGAATAAACTCAAAAAAAAAGAGGCACTCTTTCGAGAGTGCCTTTTTTTTGCAATTTTTAATTATAATGCAATACAATCATCTGATGACAAGTAAATGGCATAAGAGTAAATTTCACTACCCCATCAACTTGCTCAAACTCCAAACTTTCTCCGGCAGGTTCCAAAGTAATTGACTTGACAACTCGTGATTCCCGAACTTCGAAATACGACTTCGGTGCTTCATTCAAATCTTCAATTACCTCAACCGCCCCTCTGGAAGCAATATTCCCCCCGGAAAACTCCATTGCTCCGCCTCGCAGAATAGTATTCACATACAGTGCGTGGATGATAGAACGATTTTCACTCGGCTGCTCAAACCAAGTAACTCGCGCCTGCGACGGCAAGGTGGTCTTAATTTGCAAATCATCTCCGATAAACTTATAGAAAGCCTTGGCAAAAAATTCTTTCACAATCACTGCACCGTACCCACGATAAATCGAGAAAATCGGATTGGCAAAGTAAAGAACATTGTCAGTCATCACCCCTGCGGCAAACTCGGATTTTTCAAGTTTATTGGGAGTATGCTGGTGACTGCAATAATGCTCAAAAGTTCGATTGAAGTACGGTTCATAAAGTTCGCCCAAACTCTCACCTTTGGTAATTTTAATTTGTCGTGATTTCCCGTACATGACAAACGGAGTTGAAATATATTCAGGCGCAAACTCTTTATAGGGCTTCAAATAATTTGGGAATAATTCTGCAATTCCGTAATCTTCAATACCCAAGTCAGCAAAAAATCCCTTATTATCAGCATTAATCCCCGCATTCGCAGAGATGAGAAGTTTACCACCGTTTTTGAGAAAACTATTCAACTTTTCTTTCAAAAATTCATCAACTAAAATGTCATCTGCCAAAATCAAAACTTTGTATTCCTCAAAGTCCATTTGACTGTCTAAAATATCAAACGGCACGTGAAGTTCCAGAAGCAATCTGGATGCACCGACATCTCCGGCAAATTCCTGTCTGGTTTTATAAAATGATGCACGAGAAAGAATTGCCACATTTGCCTTGCACTTCACATTATCGCACCACGGTTCTTTTTGCTCAACTTCCCGATAGGCTTCTCCAATAATTTTATAGGTACTCTCATCAAGTTTTCCCGATGGGTGAAGCTGGTCACCGATACTGCATTTAGACCCTTGGGCAAGCATGGCGGCGCACTCGTATTTCAAAGCATTAGGATGCTTAAATCCGCCGAATTCCCCCCAAGTTGTCTGGAATTTGCCGGTCATTCCGCAAAAGTCAAAATGGGTTTTTCTGCAATACGCCGCCGACATCGGATAATGGTCATATGCCCATCCCCCGGTCGGAAGCGACTCCAACTCATAGTGGCTGAAATACGGAAAAATTTCATAATCTCCCGGCACTAAATTTCCTGCATTATGGAAAATCGGCATATTGGGACTTACCGACCGAACTGCCTCGAAGGTACGCTTAAAGTAGTTTAAAAGGACTTTGCGGGAAAATTTATTGCGGTCACCTTCATTTTCAGGATTATATCCCTCTTTAATCATATCTCGCATACAATTAACACAAACACATTCGCGTTGAGAAATAATATCTATAAAAATTCCGTCTGCATCAGGGAACATGGTAACAGTTTCTTTTAACTGCTCGCAAAGGTAATCAAGATAAGGACTATTGAAACAAAGATGCTTAAATCCGGCACGAAACGGATTTCTGTACCCAGGCTGATTCGGGAAAAAACCGACCAATTGCCATTCCGGGTGCATATCATGGGCGAGGTCATTAACACCGCCGGTGAGATACACCGGAACTTTTACTCCGATTTCATGACTTGCATCAATTTGCGCCCGAAGCAAATTGAATTTAAGGTGTGGGTGCATTTTGCCGACTTTGGTAGGGTGATAACTCCAACCGTGGTGGCAACTGGAAAAACAGGTAATTGAATTTACCCTTGCCTCTTTTAAAGTTTTCTGCCAATGTTCTTTATCAAATTGTTCTCCAATTCCCTCAATATTCGGAGAGGTGTGAAAATCCAAATGAACCTGTCTAAAACGCATAATTTAATTCCTTTCTTTTTCTGCTATCTCTGAAATTTTTTAATCAAATCATTATACGTGATTTCAATAATGGTCGGACGCCCATGCGGACACAAACTCGGCTGCTGACAATCTTTCAATTGTTTCAGCAATAATTCTGCTCCGTCCATAGTGATATTGTCATGAAACTTCACCGCCGCCTTGCAGGCTGATCTGGCGATAAATTCCAGAGTAAGGGAATTTTTGGTATTTCCATCGCTGATTA
>JAZRSP010000241.1:0-1162 GCA_045651565.1 Victivallaceae bacterium
GTGCAAACCATAGATTCTACAATGAATTGCCCTACGGGCATGATTTGGCTTCGCCATGAATTGCCTAATGGCATGAATTGTGCCTGACGGCACATTTTGTTGGGGCAATTCAATTCACGGAGCGTAGCGAGAAATCATGATGCGATAGCATCAATTCATGACACGAAGTGTCAATTCATAAAATGGAGGGTTTTATGAAAGAGAATATGCTAATTGATTTATCCAAGCAATTCGCCGTGGATGTTGTGAATCTTTGTACAGAAATCAAGGAACATAGAAAAAGAAATGTATTACTGAATCAGCTTTTGCGTAGCGGTACAAGTATCGGAGCAAATATTCATGAAGCAAATTACGCATCCAGCAAAGCAGATTTTATAAATAAATTCCAGATTGCCTTGAAGGAATGTTACGAAACAGATTACTGGCTTGGATTATTTAAGGATACCAATATGATAACGCAGAATGAATATGATACGTTATATTCCCAATGCAGCAAAATTCGTAAACTCCTTATTTCTTCCATCACCACTGCAAAGAGTAATATGGAACAAAGGGAAAAATAAAATGGATGCTGACATCAAAAAACTTTATAAGCAACTGTATTGTAAGTACCCTCTTAAATTAACAAGCTCTTTTGAAAAGGGCTTCAAAACAGACATTGATTATCCTATCCTCTGTGGAAATTCTATATTGGGACGGTTTGAACTGTTTTATGGCGATTTAGATTTCGAGTTTTATGCCGTACAGGATAATGGGTCGTTTTTAGCGCACTTTCATTTGCAGTCCGCAGCAGAAGCAGAAAAAACTGTTACTGATTTTATGAATGGCAAACTGACCATTATACAGTTTGGACAACCGAACAATACTTGAGTCGGTCGTATGTCTGGCACGCACTTTCAACAACTAAGTTTGCCCTTGCGGGCAAGTGAAGTTGCAAGCAGTGAAGTTTCGGCTACCGCCAAAGTGAAGTGTGCGCCCACCACGGCGCAAGTGAATAGTGGTTTAGGGCGAACTTAACTTCACTTTGCGAGTGAAACGAGCAAAACTTCACTGTGAGCGAAAGCGAACAACTTCACTTTTGCAAAGCAAAAACTTCACCAAAAGTCAGGAACAAATGTGAGTTTGAGCAAAACTCGAAAATACAATTTACAGCAGTTTAGTA
>JAZRSP010000242.1:0-7588 GCA_045651565.1 Victivallaceae bacterium
TTTGGGGAGCGCAAACAGCTTCCCCAAAAAAGCGGCGTTAGGTTCTCCCTATAAAAAATCCTATACCGCTTATTTTACTTGGAAAATTTCAAGTGACTCAATTTCTACTGAACCTGCGACGGTACCTGAACCGTCTCCGAATTTGAATCCTGGATTTTTAGCCGGCATTTTGAGTTCTTTTTCGGCGATAAATTTACCATTTACCCAGAAAATATGTTTACCGTCTTGCGGATTGAAATACCATTCAAATTCGAGATCTTTGCCGACTGCAATCTCTTTATTTCTGAATGAACCGTAACCGCCCAAAATAATTCTGCCGGGTGCGAAGAAGACATCACTTGTTCTGACGACATCTGCTCCGGCAGTTAAAGACATAAACAAAATATTTCCGTCTGCGCCATTCTGTTGAGTCAATTTAATTTTGGCTTTGACCAATAACGGAGTATTGCTTTTCAAAAACTGTTCAGAATTAACTACTGTCAATAAACTGTAAACGCTTTTGCCGTCATTGCCATGATTCAAAACGAGTTTTCCGTCAACAATTTTGGCATTATCTGCCACATAATTTGACTTTAATTTAGGTGCGCCGACTACATCTTCTGCGCTATTGAAACTGAAAATTGAACTCAAATTTGTCGGAACTTTCGGCTCGACATAGGTCAATTTTTTCTTTGCCGCTGCCACTACATCATCGGGGGCAAACATACGAACTTTCAATGACTTGACTGCATCTTTATTGCCATTAAGAACTACGATTCCTGAATTGCGGATAATATTGTTAGTTACCTCATTCAGCTTACGCATTTCAGCACTGTCACGCAACTGCATTGATACATTTTGAATCGGAACTTCTACAAAAGTATCACCGACAAAAATGGTTGCTTTAGCAGTATCATCAATTTCAACCCGAATGGTAACTTTTTCACTCGGTTTCAAGGACATCGGTGGAGCGTCATTAAACTCAATACCGTTATCTTTGACCTTGAAATTACACATAAGTCCGCCGTTTGAAACATAAACATCAGAAGTACCATTGCGATTGTCAAGTTCAAGTTCTGCTGAATAACGGTAGTTGTAATACGCATAAATTCCGGCACAAACTTGAGTTTCACCTGCCTTAGTCACAAAATCCCACGGCTCTGCCTGTTTGGGTGTCGGCGGAGGTCCTAAACGCAAATCAACTGCGAAATCTTTGAGATTTGCATCACCTGCAGGTCGATTGACTGTCAAGTTCTTCCAATACGAAGCACCTTTGCCATTATCGCTCAATGACCCAACAATTAAACTGCAATTTGAAGCGTAAGGAACACTGATAATAACTCCGTTCAAACGAGTTTTAGCCTCAGCTAACGAACACATTTTACCTGAAATAATTGCTTTTCCATTACAATATACAGTGATTTTATTTTTATCCGCTTTGACAGAATATTTTTTGAATGAGGTTGTGTCAAAAGGTACGCTCTTGCCGCAATAAGCCAAACCGACTCTGTTATTGCCAAAAGTAATCATTTCTGTTTTACCTGCAAAAGCGACTCGAATCATCGCGGCTTCAGGAGCATCGGTATTTTCTGCTTTCAATTCAAATGACAAATCCGCATACTCATCAAATGTCCCCAAGGGATAGACTAAATTGCTGTAACCAGTCCCATTATCGAAAATTCTGTAACTATTATCTACAATAGTTTCAACTTCACTATTATTGCGATTACCTGCGAAAATTCTTCGCCACGGGAATTGGTTATTGCCTTTTTTCAGGGCATCGCCTTTCATAATTACTTGCGGAACTTTTTTATTAGAATTATTTTTGTTACGGAAAGTTACAGTATTTAACCCCGGCTTGAATGCACTGTCAGGCACTTCGTAACTGTGAGTATCGCCCATGCTGGCAATGTGTTTCAAAACGACACCATTGACCTTTACTTCCACGCTATTCGGCAAAGCATCAGCGAGCAAAGTTGCAACCGCATGAACAGGCTTACCCTCGGCACGAAGTTGTACAAGGTCATCTCCAAACTCCAATTTGAAATCACAGCTTTTTCCCGGAGGTAAACTTTTGGGAGTTACGGGGCTTAATTCCGGAAGTTCATTGTATTTTTCTCCGGTTGCCAAATTGTGTGTCGGTCTCCAATGTACCATACCAGATACATGGTAACGCTTGTCATAATTTTTTAATGCTTCGAAACTTTCCGGCACAACGGCTTTGATACTCGGTTCTTCAAAGACGTTAAAGAAAAAGAGTCCGTCCATACCTGCTGCCAAAGCCGCCGCTTCACGGGCAAAATAACTTCTGGGATCATGACGGTACAAGCGTGGCAGACTGACAAAGCAAGGCATTGAAATTGATGGGTAGCATTTTACACCATACTTGTGACACAACTTTACACTCTTGCCCCAATATTGCAAGTGGTGATTATCAGCTGCAATTACAATATCAAAAATTCCCTCTTTCATTAGATTTTCCCAATCGAACCCGACTGCACGGCTATAACCAACTGAATCAGGAACTCGGATTGCAAAAAGAATCGGTTTCTGTCTTTCACGACCGATTTTCTCGGTTTCACGACGGATTTTGCGAAGCATGTCACTAAACATTTCACGCTCTCTGTCGCTTGCTTCCGCACCCCAGCCGACAGATTTGAAAAGTCCTAACCAGCGGTAGAGGTCGATATAAACTGCATCAACTTCATAATTTCTGGCAACATCAATCACGATATTTGCAAATTTATCACGAATTTCCTTGTGGGTGAAATCCCATGATGACCAAGTTGCATGCGGCGGTTGTTTTTCATAAGAACCGATAAGCAAGTGAGGATTTTTGCGTTTTGATTCAGGGAAACCCGGCCAAGGTTTAGTCGGAGTATCACCTGCATCATGAGTATCGTTAATACGGAATCCTGCCCAAAATTCGATATTGTGCTTTTTGCAATATTCCAATTGAAGTTTAAGTGGGTCTGTACCCATTTTCAGGAGTTCCTGAAGAATATTTTTCTGTCCCGGCTTTGCATAAGCCCAGGTAATTCCGTCTTTGGTCGGAACAAAAAGTTGGTCAAATGAACCGTAAGTTACACTATAAACAATAGTATCAACCGGATACTTGTGCATAAATGAAGTACGCAAAGCCATCTGTTTTTCCGGATTAACGGTTTCATTCATCGGAATTGAACCACTAAAATCATCGCCGTCATTATCGACAATAATTTTGCGTTGACGCTCAAGAGCCGCTTTTTTCATTGCCTTCCACTCTGCATCGGAGAGTTCGGCACCTTGCAGAACAAAAAGTGCTGCAAGCAAAAGTGTTATTAAAATTTTTTTCATGTTTTTCCTTTCTTTATATGTTATGATGTTTTTACTTCTTGTGAAATTAAATGCTCAAAAAGTTTCTTATCCGAAGCTTTCATATAAGCCTCTTCACCGCTGATTAAGCCTTGATCATAAAGGTTTTGCAGAGTTCCGTCCATAGACTGCATACCATTACCCTTATTTGACTCAATAATAGTTCTGATATTATTGAGCTGGCCCTCGCGAATAGTATTCGGCAAACCGTCAGTCCAGAGCAGAACTTCATGACTTGCGATACGACCGCCACCGACTTTTTTGCACAAAAGCTGCGAAACAACCCCTTGCAGACAGGCGGCAAGCATGGTACGAATCTGGGCTTGCTCATTCGCAGGAAAAGCATCAATGATACGGTCAATGGTCTTCGGCGCATTATTAGTATGGAGAGTACCGAAAACCAACATCCCCATCGTCGCACAAGTCAAACCCAATCGAATTGTTTCAAGTTCACGCATCTCACCGATAAGCACAATATCCGGGTCGGAGCGCATTGCACCTCTCAATGCCTGCGGAAACGAGTGACTGTGAAGTCCGATTTCGCGGTGAACAATCGTACAATTCTTGTTCTGATGAACAAACTCAACCGGGTCTTCGATAGTAATTATATGTTTGGAGTAATTGCTATTAATATAGTCAATCATGGCGGCGAGAGTGGTTGACTTACCTGAACCGGTCGGGCCGGTAACCAGAATCAAACCGCTTTTGATTGTGCAAATCTTTTTAAGAATTTCTGGAAGTTTAAGTTCTTCAAGGGTCAAAATTTTGCTCGGAATCTGTCGCATAACTGCCCCCTGCCCCCAGTAATTATACAAGTAGTTACAGCGGAAACGGGCAAGTCCGGGAATTTCATGAGCGAAGTCAAGGTCGTGGGTGGTAATAAATTGCTCCCAACGCCATTCAGGAACACAAATTTCCTTCAACATTTTTTCCATAAAGGCAGCATCAATAATTTTATCATCAGCGGGGACAATTCGTCCGCTGATACGGAATTTAGCAGGACATCCAACGGACAAATGGAGGTCGGAACCTTTCTGCTCAAGCATTCTTCTCAGATAAGTATTAATAATCGGCTCTGCCATAAAATTGCTCCTTTCTGTAAAAAATATCTGTATTCAATCTAATTTACAACAACTATTACAAAAAAGCAAGTTATTTAGACAAAAAAATTTGAAAAATATTATTTTTTATGTCAATAAATGAAAATAAAAATTACTATAAATAATTATGCGGTTGAAAAATGTTTTTTTTGTGCTACATTAAGTTGAAAGATAAATTTTTATGGAGAACTTTTTAAATGTGTTCAATCTACGGCATTATAAAGTCTGAAAATTATGAGAAAAATCTGGCACTTCTGAAAATGATGGCGCAAGACCAATTTCACCGTGGCCCCGATGACGGCGGAGAATTTGTATCGTCAGATCGTCGAGTAATTTTGGGGCATCGGAGGTTGTCAATTATCGATTTAAACCATGAAGCAGCCCAGCCGATGTTGAGTGATGACGGCAATACTACAATTGTTTTCAATGGAGAAATTTACAATTTCCAAACATTGAGAAGCGAACTCGAAGCGGAAAATTTCACTTTCCGCACCCGAAGCGACACCGAAGTTATTATCAAACTTTATCAAAGATACGGAATTGATTTTGTCAAAAAATTAAACGGCATGTTTGCCATGGCAATTTATGACCGAAAAAATGAAAAAACCTTTCTGATTCGGGATAAATTAGGCAAAAAACCGCTATTTTACCATGTAAATTCAGCAGGAGAATTAATTTTTGCAAGTGAGTTATCGGCAATAAAACTTAAAGGCGACTTGGAACTTAACCATAATGCGATAAGCAGTTTCCTCTCATTTCAAGCAATTTACGGAGTTGAAACTATCTACAAAAATGTCTTTAAACTTGCACCGTCATCCATTATGGAGATTGATTTAAAATCCGGCAACTCTCAAATCTACCGCTATTACGAACTGAATTTAAACAACAAAACCGAAGCAAACTTCCTTGATTGCCAAACTGCTTTACGAGGAAAAATCTCCGAAGCGGTGAAAATGCGTTTGATTTCAGATGTGCCGACCGGGATATTTCTATCAGGCGGAATTGACTCAAATATTGTGGCGGCACTTGCAACTCAACTGTCGGAAAATGAAAAAATTCACGCCTTTACTATCGGCTTCGAAAATCCTGCCTATGATGAAACGAAAATTGCACAACAAAGTGCCGATTTTATCAACAAAAAATTTAATAACAAACTCATTCACCACATAAAAACGGTAAATCCGAGCGATTTCGGCATTTTAAGCAAACTTGCCAAGCATTACGGCGAACCTTTTGCCGATGCCTCCATGATCCCGAGTTATTATTTAAGTCAATTCGCCCGTGAAAATATCACAGTTGCTTTAAGCGGTGACGGCGGAGATGAATTTTTTGCCGGGTACAACCGTTACGCGATTATGCAGTCATTGAAGGTGATTAACCTGATTCCGGCTAAACTTCGCAAAGGTATTTTCGGCAATTTATCCAAACTTTGCCGCAACGCCAATGAACGGTCTTTCGGCAATAGATTGTACCGACTTATGCAGACTTTTTCGCAAACAACTACTCGGCAATATATGACCATTTTTGACCGTGCGCCTATCGAAATTAAAAGAAGCATCTGCAACTTCAATCTCGATGAAGCCTCCAATATTTTTGATACTTTCCAGGATGTGAATGCCAAAAATATTGTCGAAAAATGTCAGGAATTCGACCAGAAAAATTACCTTTGGAGCGATATTTTCGCCAAAGTTGACATCGCTTCTATGGCGAACTCGCTGGAAGTTAGAAGTCCATTGCTTGATGACAATGTAGTTGATTACGCAAACTCATTGCCGCTCGACTATAAATTACATAAAGGCAACAAAAAATATATCCTCAAAAAAGCCTTTGCCGACTCTCTCTCCGACAGTGTTTTAAATGGGAGCAAAAAAGGCTTTGCAGTGCCTCTGGGAGATTTTTTCCGTAACGAATGGAGAGCGGAAATACAGGCACATTTATTAGAGGGAAAACTTGTTTCAAGCGGACTTTTTAAGCGTGATGAACTTGCAAATTTAATTAGTAACGATACAAATTTGGAACGGTACAGTCACTTGATTTTCTCACTTGTTATACTTGACTTGTCCCTCTAAAAAATTTAGAACTCTATCAGCACTTCGCCGATGTCATTGCTGTCACAAAAAACCATCACCAATCGGTCAAAACCGATTGCACAACCGCTTGATTCAGGCAAACCTTTTGCCAAAGCCGCAAAAAATTCTGTACATTCCGGGTAAGCAAGCATATTATTTTCGGCACGGAATTTATTCGCCGCATCAAATCGGGTTTTCTGAATTTCCAAGTCGGTAAGTTCACCGAAAGCATTACCAAGTTCGACACCGTCAATATAAATTTCAAATCTCTCGGCGAATCGCTCATCGGATTTTTTCAATCTGGCAAGCGACGCCCGATTGGCGGGATAATCGACCAAAGCACCGATGCAGTTCTGTCCCAAATTCGGTTCAATTTCAGTCACCGTCAATTCATCAAAAACATCTTGTTCCTCTGCTTGCAAGTAACTCATATTGCAATATTTAACAAAAGCATCAGCAACAGAAATTATTTCAACTTTTGAGAGATCAATTTTTTTGCCATTATAGCTGATTATCGGAGTTGAATTAAGTTTTTCTGCGATGTATTGAAAAAGTCCGCAACTGATTTTAAGTAACTCCATATAATCGATTCCGACCTGATAAAATTCAAGCATGGTAAATTCTTCACGATGCTTACGCCCATGCTCATTGGCTCGGAAACAACTGCCGATTTGATAAATTTTTTCAAACCCTTTTGAGAGCAGAATTTTCATTGCGATTTCCGGACTGCAACGCAAAAAACGCCCATTAGATGTGGTTATTGATTCAATATATTCCTCTGGTGCAGGTGCAGCAATTGCGCTATTGGTATTAACCTCAATATAGCCCAAATTATCAAAATACTCTCTGGTATATTTTAAAATTTTTGCCCGTTTACAGATATTATCAATGTGCTTTTTTTGCATTTTTTCTCCAAATTAAGGACTTGATTTTATCCACCAATTTATAAAATGATGCGTTGTAGCCTTCATCAATCGAATTGCTGGCAATTGACAACAAAATCCCGACCGCCAGCATACAGCTCAAAAGATTAGTTCCGCCGTAACTTATAAATGGTGCAGGCATACCCTTGGTCGGAGCAAGCCC
>JAZRSP010000243.1:0-1039 GCA_045651565.1 Victivallaceae bacterium
CCGATGGAAGGCATACCCATTCCGCTTGCCATTACAGAAACCGGAACACCTTTATAAGTACCGGTATAACCCTGAATTCCGCGTACATCGTTTACAAGTTTTGCATCTTCAAGATAGTTTTCAGCAATGTATTTGGAGCGAAGGGGGTCTCCGGGCATAAGAACGGTTTTTGCAAAATCTTCGGGGGTTGCATTGATATGGGGAGTAGGATAATTGGACATGTTTGTTTCCTCCTTATTTATGTTTAGCAATGGCTTTTTTCCAACATTTGTGGCACATTGCAATATATCTGTCGTTTCCGCCGAGGCAAACCTGTTCGCCTGCGGTAACTACATTTCCGTTGTCATCCATTCTTGCGTTTACGGTTGCTTTGGAACCGCAATCGCAGATGGTCTTAATTTCCGAAATGGAATCAGCAACTTCAAAAAGGCGCATGCTTCCGGGGAAAAGTTTTGTAATAAAGTCGGTGCGAAGTCCGAAGCACATTACCGGAATATTCATCTCGTCAACTATATCACGAAGTTCGTCGATCTGTTCCGGAGCAAAGAATTGAGATTCATCGGAAATAATTACGTTGCAATCTTTATGCTGCGCAAAAAGTTCCTTAATGCTGTCTTCAAGTCCGATCTGCTCTGCTTCAGCATAAAGTCCTATTCTGGATTTGATTATGCTTGCACCGTCTCTTGTGTCAGTTTTCGGTTTAATAAGCCAAACTTTCATTCCGCGTTCTTCATAATTATATTTTGCTATAAGTGCCTGGGCAGATTTTGAACTTCCCATTGCGCCGTATTTGAAATAAAGCTTTGCCATACCATATCTCCATTTCAGTTTTTCGACATTTTTTGTGTTTATTATATCATAATGTAATATTTTTTCATATAGCAAATCCGAATAATATTAATCAAAATTTAATAAATTTTTACGGTCTATCTCTTGCTATAATATCAATTTTGATGTAAAATATATTTGTGATATTTTTTATGTTTTGCAAAGACGCAAAAATGAGAGGAGGATTTTCCGTGAACGAACCTACTATTTC
>JAZRSP010000244.1:0-11672 GCA_045651565.1 Victivallaceae bacterium
ATAGTCATCAGCATCCAAAGCCGCTCTTACTGCTTTGTCATCCATGGTTTCTACGTGACCATCTGACCAACCGATAGTGTTTTTGTCGCTATGGATAAATGTTGCTATATTAGTAGCAACACCATTGATATTCCACTGCCAAATCTGATCGCCATTAACTGCAGTTGCAGCGTCAGCCATAATCATTTTAGCATTTTTCATATTGTAAAGATTCATCATGCCGCAGTCATTGCTTTCTCCGGTTGGGAATGACATTGCGTTGGTTCCCAAGTAAGGAGCCCAAGCATCAACCATTCTCGGCATACCAAAAATGTGCTGGCGTCCTGCATTATTATCATCCTTCGCAATCGCCATAGCAGGCAAAGATGGACAACGAGCAGTTAATAAGTTATCCGTATAACCATTCTGTTTCAAACGATTGAACCAGGTGCAGTTTTTGGGCTCAAGATTTCTTGAACGGAGAATCATTGAACCATTGTGATCCTGGCAATACATGCTGACAGCCAATAACATCTGCTTTTTGTTGTTTGTACAAGAGATTGCGCGTGCTTTTTCACGAGCTTTGTTAAGTGCCGGAAGCAACATTCCTGCGAGAATTGCAATGATTGCGATGACAACTGTCACTTCAAGTAATGGTAAAAACAATTAAAAATGAACAAAAAACATCAATAGAAAGGTAAAATTATGAAAAATTTGTTCAAATTCACCCTCATTGAGTTGTTGGTTGTTACTTCAAATAATCCAAACTATACTTATAGTATAGCACAAGATTTTTAATTGTCAAGAGTTTACAACAAAAAAAAAGTAAAAAAAAGTTCAGAGCAACAACTCTGAACTCTTTTTGAATAATTTAATTCGATACTTATTTATTACCGATTTTTTTGTGCCATACAGCAACAATCGGAGAAGCGATACAAATTGATGAGTAAGTACCAACCAAAATACCGATAAGCATTACCAAAACAAAGTCGTTAATTGCCACACCGCCGAAAAGACAGAGGATAACAACTACAAACAATGTTGTAATACTGGTAATAAGTGTACGACTCAATGTCTCATTAATACTCAAATTAACTACATCTTTGTAGGAATCATTCGGATGCAATGCAACACCTTCTCGGATACGGTCAAAAATAACCACAGTATCGTTAATTGAGTAACCGATAATGGTCAATAATGCCGCCATCACAGTCAGAGAGAACTCTCTTCCCAGGCAGATGAAAATTCCGGAGGTGATAATCACGTCGTGTACCAAAGCCAATACACCTGCCATACCGTATGCAAATTCGTAACGGAATGAAACATAGATAATAATACCGATAAAACTCAAAATAATCGCCAAAATAGCAGTTTTGCTGAATTCCATACCGATCAAACCTCCAACTCGGAATTCATTGCCGTTGGTAAGTTTTAATTCGGGATAAGCCTTATTCAAGGTGTTTTCAATAGTCTCCATTGACACTGAACTATCGCCTGACTGAACCAAAACTTCGAGTTTATGGTCGTTATTCGATCCGGTCTTGTAAGAAACCTGGGCGTTAATTTTCTGATCTTTAAGAGCCTTTTCAACTGCTTGCGGATTTACTCGCTGGGTGTAGTTGAAGTTAACAAGTGTACCGCCGGTAAAGTCAACACTCAATGTATCTTTGCCCTTGATTGCGAAAATCGCAAAACTTACAACAATCGCTGCAAGTGAAATCACTGCAAAAATCTTTGAATATCCCAAGAAATTAAACTTCGGCTTCTTGAAACACTGCATCATGGTCAAAGTCTTGATATTGGTGAAACGAGTCAGGTAATCAAAGACCAAACGAGTCAGGAACAATGCAGTAAACAAACTGGTAATAATACCGATTGTCAATGTTACCGCAAAACCTTTAATCGGACCGGTACCGATATTCATAAGGATAACTGCCACAAAAAGTGTGGTAATATTAGCATCCAAAACTGATGAATACGCTTTGCTGTAACCGAAATCAATCGCACTTGCCAAGCCTTTGCCCACTTGCAATTCCTCTCGAATACGCTCAAAAACCAACACGTTGGCGTCAATCGCCATACCGATTGTCAAAATAATACCTGCCATACCCGGAAGTGTCAAGGTCGCTTCAAATGCCGCCAAAGCACCGAGAACCAAAATCACATTGACTCCCAACGCCAAACAGGCAATAACACCTGAAAGACGGTAGTAAATCATCATAAATACTACCACTATCAACAATGCACCGATACCGGCATAAATACCGTTACGAACACTCTCTGCACCAAGTTTCGGGTCGGTATCAGAAACTGAATTTACCTTAATAATAAAGGGGAATCCGCCTGATGAGAGAGCATTGGAGATATTGGTTAATTCTTCCTGTGAGAATTGACCGCTGATTGTAGCCTGACCGCCAGTGATTGCGTCTTTGATATTGGGGGCGCAATAGAGTTTACCGTCAAGCACGATTGCGAGTTGTCTTCCGACATGCTTTGAAGTTACTTTGGCAAACTTTTCAGCACCGTCGGCATTGAAACGCAAAGCAATCATACGCTGACCGAATTGGTCACGGGTCGGATAGGCTTCGATAACGCCTTTGCCGTCCATCTGCGCACGGGTTTCAACGAAATATGTTTCAACAATCGGCTCATCGCCTTTGCGGAAAGTGGTAACTTCCATAAGTTCATAGCCGATCGGAGTTTTGAAGTTTGCCTTATCGGCTAAATACTGCTGAACCAAAACCGCATTATCCTTGTGAACCAAGCGGAAACGCAAATTAGCATTAATCTGGATCAAATCAAGAAGTTGTTTCTTTTCACTTTTTGAAGTAATCGGAGCTTTTACAGTAATAAATTTATCTGCGGTCGGAGTGATTTCAACCTCGTAAATCTTATTTGCTTCCAAGCGTTTACGCAAAATTTCAATCGCTCTGTCACGATATACTTCAAAGTCTGTCCCTTCGGCAAGTTCGCCGTCGCGTTGAAGTTCAACGATGTATTCGACACCGCCTGCCAAATCCAAACCCAAGCGGATTGAACTTGAAGCGTTTTTGCGAACTTCGCTTACGACGTCACGATTATCTTCGATATTTTTTCCTGCGGAGATATACTCTTTAAGATCCACACCCTTGGCGGTTGCGGCTTTCTCAAGTACCTGCGAATCATAAAGTCCAGGTTCTGCGACTTTGATCTCTTCTACTTTTTCATACAAGGGAGCAAGTTCCGCTTGTTTATCTGATTTGACCATGCCCTTAAAAGTTTCCATGAAATCTTTTTCAGCCAATGGGTGCATCGAAATTCCGAAAAGCAGAATAATCACCACGGCGATAACTGTACGCCAAAAAACCGGTTTCTTATTCATATTCTATCTCAATTCCTTAATAATTATTTTTTAGCTTCTTTGTCTTCCTGGGGGATAACCTGAGCAATACCCTGTTCAACAACCTTAATTACCACATTGGGAGCAACTTCCACCATGTAGTATTTGTCGCCGACTTCAGCGATTTTGGCATAAATACCATTAGCAAGCAAGACCTCAGTGCCTTTGACAATTGCATTCATCATTTCAGCACGCTTTGCTGCCTGCTTTTTCTGTGAACGGATTGAGAAAAAGAACATGAGTACAATAATTGCGATAAACGGCAAAAATTGAATAAAGGGATTCGGGCGTGCCGCTGCTTGTGCAGTAGCTTCTCCTGCGGTTTGGGTTGTTGCGACAGCAGTTTCAGCTGCGGCAGTTGCGATGATTGATAAAAAGTTCATAATTTTACTCCTTTGTATTGTTTTGTTATGTTGTTATTATTTTTAATTTTTGATTTTTAATTCTTAATTCTTAATTCTTAATTCTGCATTCTTAATTTAATTATTCGCAGTCGTGGCAGCTGCAATCGCCTGATGAGCAATCACATCCGCATGAGCAGCCATCTTCCTCGGGAGCGATGAAGTGTTGTGCAATCGCACGGACTACGCCGTCAACAGTGAAGCCGAACTTCTCTGCCAAAACCCCTGCCGGAGCAGATGCGCCGAAGTGGTCAAGTCCGAATGCCAAACCGGCTTCACCGACATACTTGTGCCAACCGAAAGTGCAGCCGGCTTCGATTGAAACTCGGCAACGACATTCATAAGGAAGCACATAATCTTTGTACTCATCTGACTGTTTATCAAAAAGTTCCATAGAGAGCATAGAAACCACTCTAACCCCTGCTCCCATGTCACGCAATTCTTTGGCAACATCAAGTGCCAAATTAACTTCTGAACCGGAAGCGATCAAAAGCACGTCAATATCTTCATCAGTATCAATAATATACGCACCTTTTTCCGCATCAATTTTTTCTGCTGTTTCAGCACTGTACGGGCGCAAGTTCTGGCGTGAAAGCAAAATCACTGACGGACCGTCAAGTTTAAGTGCCGCCGCATAAGCCGCCGCAGTTTCATAAGATTCTGCCGGACGGAAAACTGTTACGCCGGGGATAGTGCGGAACATTGCGAGGTGTTCAATCGGCTCGTGAGTGGGGCCGTCTTCACCGACATAGAATGAATCGTGGGTGAAAATGAACAACTCTTTCAACTTCATCAATGATGCCAAGCGAACCGCAGGTTTGAGGAAGTCAGAGAAGACAAAGAAGGTTGAGCAGAAAGGAATTGCAGTTCCTGACAAAGCCAAACCGTTACTTGCTGATCCCATAGCAAATTCACGAATACCGTAATGCAAGTTGCGTCCGATGCGATCATCTTTGCTGAATGAAGTTGTATTTTTGAGCGCAGTTTTGGTTGAAGGACCCAAGTCCGCTGAACCGCCGATAATTGCAGGAATAAGTTCTGCTGCTTTATTAAGAACGATTCCGCCGATATTGCGGGTTGCGACATCTTTGCCATCAGTCGGAACTACGCTGAAAAGTTGTTCTTTCAAATCAGCAGGAATTTCCTGACGGGTCAATTTTTTAATAAGTTCTGCGCCTTCGGCATTTGCACTTGCGAATGCCTTATATTTTTCATCATATACTTTGGCAGCCGCGATTAATTCTGCAACGCGTTTATCGCAGAATTCACGAACTTCGTCAAGCACATAGAATGAATCGCTCGGCATGCCGATATTCGCTTTGAGCAATGCAACTTCTTCTACACCCAAAGGTTCACCGTGCGAAGAAGATTTGCCCTGCTTATTTGGTGCGCCGAAACCGATTTCAGTTTTGCCGATAATCAAAGTCGGGCGGCCGTCAGACTTCTGTGCTTCGGCGAGAGCCTTGTCGCATTGAGCGATGTCATTGGCGTTCTCGACATTGATAACACGCCAGTTATAAGCTGCGAAACGAGCTGCGACATCTTCGCTAAAAGCCAAATTGGTTCCGCCCTCAATGGTAATACGGTTGCTGTCATAGAAGCAAATGATATTATCAAGTGCCAAGTGCCCTGCCAATGAAGCCGCTTCACTTGCAACACCTTCCATCATGCAACCGTCGCCTGAAATTACATAAATTTTCTGATCAGCGAGATCAGTTTTGTCCAAACCTGAACGGGCGGCACAGTTTTTCATACCGATTGCCATACCGACTGCAGAAGCGAATCCTGTTCCCAGAGGGCCGGTGGTAATATCGATTCCGGGGCACTCCAAATATTCGGGGTGACCTGCGGTTTTGCTGCCCCACTGACGGAAGTTCTGCAAGTCTTCCATGGTAATTCCGTAGTTAAAAAGGTGCAAAAGCGAATAAAGCAACATTGAACCGTGTCCCGCAGAGAGAACAAATCTGTCACGGCCGAGCCACTTCGGGTCTTGCGGATTGTGACGCAAATACTTCGCAAACAATGTAAAAGCGAAATCGGCGCAGCCCAATGGCATTCCCGGGTGTCCGGACTTGGCTTTTTGGATCGCATCTGCACTCAAAGTACGAATATTATTCGCACACAATTTAAAAATTTCTTGTTCAGACATAAAAAACCTTTCATTTTTTTACATTTTATATTTGATTTTTTCTTAAACACATCTACTTTTATATATAAGCAATTTGATACAACAAAAATGTATCAAAAGAAAATTTATCATGTTTTTTGAAAAAAACAAGGCGAATTAGTTAAAAACTTTCAATAAAAAAGGATTTTTTTTAAATTTTACTATGCAAGAGCGATTTATCAGTTCAACTTTGAACAAAAAAGACAACGCCGCGGAACAGTCGTTGCGACCATTAAAGTTCGCCGATTTCCCCGGTCAGGAAAAAATTAAAGAACAATTAGAACTTTTTGTCATGGCGGCAAAATCTCGCGATGAGGCTTTGGATCATATTCTATTGTCAGGCCCACCCGGACTCGGCAAAACCACCCTTGCCTACATCATCGCCAATGAACGAGGCTGCAATGTCAAGTCTTCCAGCGGCCCCGCTATTGAAAAACCCGGCGATTTGGCAGGATTGCTCACCTCATTACAGGAAGGCGACATACTTTTCATTGACGAAATCCACCGCCTCAATTCATCAGTTGAGGAATATTTGTACAGCGCAATGGAAGATTTTTTCATTGATATTATGCTGGAACAAGGGCCGGGAGCAAGATCGGTTCGTTTGAGTGTGCCTAAATTTACCCTCATCGGCGCAACCACCAGACAGGGAATGATTTCTGCCCCCCTGCGTTCCCGATTCGGAATCAATGCGAGATTGGACTACTATGATGCAGAGAATTTGGCAAAAATCATCTACCGTTCGGCAGGAATTTTGGGCGTAGGCATCGAGGAAGACGGAGCGGCAGAAATCGCAGGCCGTTGCCGCGGAACTCCCCGTATTGCTAATAATTTACTCCGCCGAGCCAGAGATTACGCCCAGGTGAAAGCAGAAAATGTCATTACGCAAGATGTTGCTAGCAAAGCACTTGCAATGCTGAATATCGACATTGACGGTCTGGACGAAATGGATATAAGAATTTTGGAGGCAATTACTGTAAACTTCCACGGCGGCCCGGTCGGAGTAAAAAATATCGCAGTTTCCGTGGGTGAGGATGAGGATTCTCTCGCCGATGTCTATGAACCCTTTTTGATCCAAAAAGGCTACATCGTCAGAACCCCGAAAGGCCGTGTCGCAACCCCGAAAGCATGGGACAAAGTCGGTTTGAACCCAAAAAAGAAAGATGAGGAGCTTTTCTAATGAGTATCAAATGGATCGAGCGATTGTACAATTTGCAGGAAGTTGATTTGGAAATTCGTACAATCAACAACAGACTTAAACTTATTCCGCCTGAAAAAGAGAAAATCAAAAACGAAGCTGGTAAAAATATTGCCAAAGTCAATAAGCAAAAAGAGTACATTCAAAGTTTGGAACTTAAAATCAAACAAAATGAACTTGATATAAACTCCCAAAAAGAGTTGATCAAAAAGCTTGAACAACAATCAAGTATGGTTAGAAAAAACAGCGAATATGAAGCCATGCTTCATGAGATTGCTGAATTAAAAGCCGATATTTCAAAAATTGAAGACAACTCCTTGGAACTTATCGACTTAGTTGCTTCACAACAGGCAGATTTAACCAAAAATATCCGCGAAATGAAGCAGACCAATGGACAACTCAAAGCCGAATATACCGACTTCGATAACTTTGAAAAGGAACTGAAAAAAGAACTGGCACTTTTGCAGGAAAAACGAAACAACCGAACCCAAGGAATTGAGCCTGAAATTTTAAGCCGTTACGAAGCACTTTTGAAGCGGGGAAGCGGAAAACCTTTCGCCAAAATTATTGACGGAAACTGCGAAAATTGCAGTTTGAAAATTACTTTCTCAACTCTGGCAGAAGCCAGAAAGGGACAAGTAGTTTTTTGTGATAATTGTCAACATTATTTATTTTTAGAGGAACATTTACCACTATGAAAAACGAAAATGAAGAAAATTTGAATGTCAAAAACTCACCCGAAACCACCACAACTGAACCCAAAAAGAAAAAATGGCGCAAAACAAAAATCTGCTTATCGATTATGGGAATTATCTTTGCAGTTTTGCTGGCGGCATTGATTATCTGTCCGGGATTCATTATTGAGAATTCGCTCCCGACGGTCGCTTCGGCTTTGCTGAAAACCAAAGTTGAAGTCGAAAGTGTTAATATCAATGTTTTTGCAGGTTCAATCAGAATTAATGAACTGAAAGTACATAACTACCCTCAATACAAATCCCCCTACGCCCTTGAATTGGGTCACATGTGCATTGATATCGGCATGATGTCACTTTTCAGCGACAAAATCGAAATCGAAGAGGTAACAATTGAGCGTTTTGCCGCCTCACTTGAATTCCGCAATCTGGTCGGCGACAGCAACCTATCCGACATCGCCGCAAGTTTGAAACAGGGCGAAGAAAAAGCGATCGAAAAAAAGGCTGAAAAGAAAAAAGAAACTCCCGAAGAAGTTAGGAAAGAAGAGAAAAAAATGGTTATCAGAAAACTTCGCTTCGCTGATTCCAACATCACTTTCCAAAACATTCCGATTCTGCTGCCCTCGGTTGAACTTACCGATGTCGGTGACGGCAGACCGATTTCAGACTTCTTCGTAGTCATCATGGATACCACAGTCGAACTCGTACTTAATGCTTGCAAAGGCATCTCTGATGCCGCCGGCGCGGCATTGGAGAACATCAATTCGGGGGCGGCACAAATTGTCGACGGAGCGAATCAGGTTATCGACAATGCGAATCAAGTTATTGACAATGCGAACCAGATAATTGACGGAGTAAAAAATATTTTCAAGAGAAAATAATCTTGTATCAACCAAAATACCATTGAGGGCATGCCACGCTGACATGCCCCAAAAAAATTATCATTTTAACGAACTGTTTTTCTGTGAGTAAGCAATCTTTTAATGGTAAATTGGCTGAAAACAACAGAAGTATCCTCAGATTGTATATTAATTTATGTTATCTCCGAAATTAAAGTATCCTCTCTCCCAGCAGAACCTCTCCAACCCTATATCGAGCAAATTTTAATTAAATAATACTTGACAATTTTATTTTATATGCTATAATATTAATGACAGTGAAACTTGATTGTACTAACCATTGTCAACTCAATGAAGGTGAATTGTGATAATTTTATCATGATTTTGCCTTTTTTTTATGTTTTTTTCCTATATTTTCATTACTTGCAGTGACAATCGTCACTGCAAAGACTGTCTATTTCATTGAAGCGTTATTCTATAAGCTGAAAAAATCCTGTGATAAATATTCATTGTTTTGCGTTTCACCCTGCCAACAAAACACAAGCAAAACGGAATAACTGACAGAAAATGAATGATTTACAAAATTTTTTTGAAAAACGACCTTCAAATGATATAAATAAATGGTCCAATTATTTTGACCTTTACGAAAATTACTTCTCTAAATTCAGAACCAAGCCGATTCACTTTTTGGAAATCGGAGTTGATCGTGGCGGGTCCTCTCAAATGTGGAAGGCTTATTTTGGCGCAGATGCCCTTGTTGTAGGAATTGATATTAATCCGGAATGCAAAAAATTTGAAAATCCGGAAGAAAATCGTTATGTAGAAATCGGAGACCAAAGTGATCCGGACTTTTTAAAAGAACTCATTGAGAAATATGAATATTTTGATATTATTTTAGATGATGGCAGTCATTTTCCGCACCATCAAATTGCCTCTTTCAAATATCTCTGGGACTATATTGCGCCTAATGGAATTTATATGGTTGAGGATATTCAAACTTCCTATTATTTACTCTACAACAGCTATACTCTTAATAAAAATTCTTTCATTGAATACAGCAAACAAACTATCGATGAAATCAATATATATCATCAAGCAGAACGTATTGGCACAGAAAGTAAAATTCCTCATTTATATGGAGTTTATTTTCATTCCGGCATGGTGATTTTTGAAAAACGCCCCATGCCGATTCCGATAAGCTGCCGTTCCAGCAAAGATTCTGTAAAAACCGATGCGGTCAAAGAAGCCGCAAATCAAATTTCATATATTTATAACGCCTCTATTGTATATTCTTGCCGCTGGTATATCCAATTGCTGTTAAGTGTATTATGCTTTGATAAACAAAAATTCGGTATTTATAAACATAAAATAAAAACTTGGCGTATTCTAAACAAGCGACAGCAAAAGGGAAAGGAGAAAAATGAATAATTCACCTGACATTTCAGTGATAATTCCGATATATAATACAGGTGCACTATTACAAGAAACTATTAATTCCGTATTGAATCAAACTTTTAAAAATTTTGAATTGCTTCTGATTAATGACGGTTCAAATGATTTAAAAACTTTGGAGATTATAAACAGCCAAACGGATAATAGAATAAAAATTATTAACCAAATTAATAGCGGAGTTGCCGTAAGCCGCAACAGAGGAATAGCAGAGGCAAAAGGACAATATCTCGCTTTTCTCGACCATGATGACCTCTTTTTACCCGAAAAACTGACTAACCTCAAATCAATTATGGATAAAGATTCCGAAATAATTATGACATATTCAAGTATCATTCCATTCGGCGACCTGTCAAAGCCGCTTTTTAAATTGCCGATTGTACAAAATTTAACACCATCACACTTAATCAGCCGCAATTATATCTATTCAATGAGTTGCGTGATGTGTAGGAAAAATCTGATAGAAAAATATCAGATTAATTTTGATAATGCTTGTGTACCTTGCGACGACTGGGATTTTCATATACAATGTGCAATACATGGCAAAATTATCTGTGCAGACAAACCATTAATTCAATACCGCTTGCATGCCGACAACCAAAGTAATGATTTAATCAAAATGTATGTTGCAGGAAATCATGTAATCCGAAAAAACTTGCAGAAGTTGCCGCAAATCGCCGAATCAAGCAATTTCAGCAAAAGACAATTACGCAAAAGCATCTTTAAAACACTGTCAATCCATTACTACGGCTTGGCATACCAATACATATTTGTCCATCATAACTTGCTTAAAGGGGCTTATAATCTCCTAAAAACCTATCGCTACGCCCCATTCTCATTTAAAATAAGCAAATATATCTTCAAAAAACTAAACGAAAAACTCCAAAAATAATTTATTTAAGATATTATTACAAATTATTTAAGCCTTTGATCTGCATTTGCAATTGTTTGGCGTAACTTAAAATTTCCTCCAACTGCGCAACTGAAATGTGGTGGCTTTTTGCCATTTCAGGAGTAATATTATGAGCATAGAAAACAATTACCGCATTCTCTTTGGCGGCTCTTGCCATTGCATTTTTGATCGCCTGCATATCAAAATTTCCGCCCAGTGAATACCCCGGAAAAAGTTGTTTCCCGCCAACTTCATAGCAGAAAAATCCATTCGCTTCCGCTAAAACACCGTCTTTCGCCAAAACTTTCCCGGTATTATACCGCAAATAATCAAATTTTTTAAATAAAATTCTATCTGTAGCGGCATTTCTTTGGCTATTCGGATAGGCAAAACTGCGAATTACAATACCGTTATTACGGCAAACTTCTAATTGCGGTAAAATTTCTTTTTTCAAATACGCCTCCTCGCCCAACTGCCGAGAAGTATCCACTGCTTTGGCATGATTGAATGAATGCAACCCGATAGAATGTCCTGCTGCCTGCAACTTTTTCATTGCATTCAAAGCGGTTTCGTCAATTTTTCCGCACACGAAAAAAGTCACTTTCGCATCGTATTTCGCAAAAATGTCTATCGCACTGCACCAATTCGCAAAATGGCGGTCATCAAAAGTTAAGCA
>JAZRSP010000245.1:0-18040 GCA_045651565.1 Victivallaceae bacterium
CGCAGACGGCGGTGGTCGCGAAACTTTGTTTCGCTTTCGGGAGTTGCCACCGCCTTTTTTTGAGGGACTAATTCCGTCCCTCAAACTCCGCACAAGGAACAAGTTCCTTGACCTAATATTACGCTCACGCACTCGTCAAAGCGGAGTGGAAAATAATAAAAATAAATAGACGGGAAATTTAGAGGAGAGAAGCGAAAGCGTATCTCTCCTATGAATTTCCTCGAAGTCCAGCACCAGTGCTGGCGTCGAGGGGGTTATAGGGGGAGACGACGCAAGTCTCCCCCTAATAAAACTATCTATTGATTTTTTTCGGCTTTATCAAGGAATTCAAAAATTATTGTTTCGTATCCTTTGACAATATTATTATTATGACCGACTCCCGGAACTTTTATCAATTCAACTTGTGTTCCGCCGGCATTTTTGATTGCATTATATAGGTTCTCTGATTGTTGCGGAGAGACCAAAACATCTGCATCACCATGAATAAGCAAAACCGAAGTCTGTGCTAAAATTCCTGCATAGTTGATTGCTTTACGAGATTTGAACCAGTAAGGTTTTTTAGAAAAATCGCCGCCGTAACTCTGAATCATCGCTTTTGCGTGATGTTCTTTGGCATTATACTGCTCTTCGATATCTGCAACTGCGAAAAAAGTACAAATTGAGATGACTCTTTCCATATTTCTTGCCGACCAAACCAAAGCAGAGAGTCCGCCCATTGAACCGCCCATAACATGGATACGATTTAACTGGAAACCAAATTCCTGCTCCAACGCATGCAGCATAGCTCTGGTAATATTCTCCGCTTTGCGGTTGTACCAAGTTGTGCCGTATGACGGAACTGCGATGATGTAACCTTTTTCCGCCGCCATTTTGCGGAATTTCTCAAATCCCTGGTGTCCGACATTGCCCGGCTGACCATTGCTGTACCCTGCCCCATGGAAAAACAAAATAAATTTGCAGGGCTTGCCTTTTTGGAAATTATCAGGCAAATAGACGTATGCCTTGTTGTTGCCGAATTCAAAAATTCCCTCTTTTTCAGGCAATTTTGCTTCGAGTTGCAAACTAACAAAACAAACGACGACAGCCACAACCAATGTGATAATTTTTTTCATAATTGCTCCTTATTTTTTTTGAGTTGCCTTATTGAAAAATTCAAAAACTTTCTCTTCCAACCCGATAATAATTTCGTTCTGATGACCACTAGTCGGAACCTTTATCAATTCAATTTGAGTTCCGCCCAAGTCCTTAATTGCCTGGTGCAAATTCTCTGACTGCTGAATCGGCACAAGCGAATCTTTTTCGCCATGAATAATCATTAAAGGAATATCTTTGAGGATACTTGCATAATTTATACCGCTTCTGGAACGATAAAATTCAGGCAGTTCCTCATAATATCCACCGTAGTGAATTCGGATATTCTCTTTATATCTTTCCCCCCCCTTGGTAGTTGCAAACGCCACCATATCTGCCACGCCGAAAATATCACAGACAGCAATAATTCTCTCTGAATTTCGCCCGGCAAAAGTCAAAACCGATAGTCCACCCATAGAAGTTCCGCAAAGATAAATTCTATCTAAATTCAACTCCAATTTTTCAGCGAGGAAATCGAGCATGGCTTCGGTATCTTTTTCGCCCTGCTTGTTGTACCAGGAAGAAAGTAACGGCGGTACTGCAATGACATAACCTTTTTGATTTGCAAGTTCACGGAATTTTTTAAAAGCGGGCGTTCCGACATTGCCTGCACTTCCTGCCGCAGCACCTCTACCGTGACAAAAAAGCATAAATTTATAATCGCCGCCTTTCTGGAAATCATCAGGCAGAATCCAATAGCCTTTTTTGCCGTTTCCGAACTCAAAAGTTCCGCTTTTCAGTTCTTCAGCTTTGACTGCCCAAAGAGTCAAAGCGAAGAAAATCAAGCAAACAAATTTAAAAATGTTTTTCATTGCAAAAAACTTAAAACAACTTAAATGTTGCGATATGCTTCCCATTCGGGTTCATTATCGAAAATCCAGTTGTAATATTCTTTGCCCTGCAACTTTGCCGCAGCAGCTTCGTCTACAATGACGATAGCATTACGGTGAAGCTGCAATGCAGTTGCTGAAATCATACTGGTAACAGGACCTTCAACTGCTTTGGCAACGATATCTGCTTTTTTAGCACCGGTAACAAGCATGATAACCTTTTTAGCATCCAAAATTGTGCCTACACCCATGGTGAATGCGCGCTTCGGCATATCTTCGGGGTTATCAAAAAGCGGTGAATTCTGCTGATAAGTTTCAGGAGTGAGAGCTTTGGCACGAGTGCGAGAAGCCAAACTTGACAAAGGCTCATTGAAGCCGATGTGACCGTCTTCACCGATACCCAAAAGTTGAATATCAACTCCGCCCGCAGCTTTGATAGCCCATTCATAGCGAGCGCTCTCTTCTTTTTCATCAGCGGCAAGGCCATTGGGGAGATAAGTATTCTGCTTTTTAATATTGATTTTATCGAAAAGGTGATAATTCATGTAGTAGCGGTATGAATTTTTGTCATCTCCTGCCAAGCCGATGTATTCGTCCAAGTTAAAACTTTTGCATGCAGAGAAGTCAACTTCTTTATTTTCGTATGCTTTTACGATATCGGCATAAACTGCTTCCATGGTTCTGCCGGTTGCCAAACCCAAAACGATACCGGGGTTTTCATTAACAGCATCGGTGATAAGTTTAGCAGTCAAAGCGACTGCTGATTCAGTAGTAGGTCTGATAATTACTTGCATTTTGTTACTCCTTTATAAAAAATTATTTTGCGATACTTTTAAAATATTCAATTGTAGTAGCCAAGCCTTCATCGAAGCTGTATTTGTGTTTAAATCCGGTTGATTTAAGTTTATCAATTGCCGCCATAGAGTGTTTTACATCACCGGGGCGTTCTTCGAGATGGAGAACTTTGGAAGAAGAACCGACAATGTCCTTAATTTTGTTTACGAGGTCATTGATAGTAATTTTGCCGCCGTAAGCAATATTGTAAACACCGGTAAATTCATTCATCGCCATAAATACATTTGCTTCAACGATGTCTTTAACATAGATAAAGTCACGAGTCTGCTCGCCATCACCGAAAATTGTAATATCTTCATTAGCAACTGCTTTCGCGGTAAAAATCGGAACTGCGGCAGCGTATGCGCTTTTGGGATCCTGACGGGGACCGAAAACATTGAAGTATCTCAAACAAGCAGTCTGCAATTTGCCGGTTTGAGTGAACATGTTGCAATAGTATTCGCCGTCAAGTTTGGTAATAGCGTACGGACTTTTGGGTTCGGGAACCATAACTTCACGCTTCGGCATTTCGGGATTATCGCCATAAATTGCGGCACTGGTGCTGAAACAGAGTTTTTTAACTCCTGCCGCTGCGGCTTCTTCGAGGACATTGAGAAGACCCATAACATTCAAGTCAACGCACTCTTTGGGCTTAAACATAGATTCAGGCACGCTGATCATCGCAGCCAAGTGAAAGACATAATCGACACCCTGCATTGCTTTTTTGACAACTTCACGGTCGCAAATATCACCTTCGATAAAAGTTACATCCAAATTCTCAATATTGCGTTTGTGTCCGCTTCGGAGATTATCGAGGATAACGACTTCTGCTTTTCCCTGAAAATACTCTGCAATATGGCTTCCGATAAAGCCTGCACCACCGGTAATCAATACTTTCATTTTACTTGCTTTCCTTTACAATTTCGTTAACTTTTAATTTCATCTGATCCAATTGACTTTCGATAGATTCAACCAGCTTCAACTGGGTACGGCAGCGATCCAAGTTGTGGTGTTCTCTGTGAATTTTGAAGTAATTGTCACCATCAAGGTAGTCTGTCAAAAAGCGGATACCGATTTCCAAAGTAATAAGTTTACCGCTGAAAGGCAGATATTCGAGTTCAAGTTCGTTCAAAAATCCGTTTGCTCCGGTCAAGTAACCGCGCAACAACGCTTCGAACATATTGAAACGCATGGTGACTTTGCTCAAATCCATTTCGTCTTCCGCCGCCGGACTTGTACCGGTACGAATCATATCACCAAAGTCATAATGTGAAAGACCGGGCATAACTGTATCGAGGTCGATTACACAGATACCTTCTCCGGTAAAATCGTCAATTAAAACATTATTAAGCCTGGTATCGTTGTGGGTAATTCTCTCGGTGATCCAGCCCTTATTCAAGAAATCCACAAGCACTCCGCAGTCATTTTCACGATCCATTACGAAGTCAATTTCTTTCTGAACATCTTTTACACGGCCGACTTTATCAAGTTTGATTGCCTCTTTCAAGTTCGCCAAACGGCTGGGGGTATTATGGAAATCTTTGATAGTTTCAAAGAGTCTTCCGCCGGGGATATCAACCAAGTCACTCTGGAATTTACCGAAAGCTTTTGCGGCTTCATAAGCCTGAATATCAGTTTCGAGAATGTCAAAAGTTCTGGCATTTTCAATAAAAAGATAACATCTCCAAAATGCTCCGTCGACAGTTTTGTACAAATTTTTGCCGTCATGAGTTTTGACAACCTGCAAAGTTTTGCGGCTGACACCGCCGATTTTGTCCTTGTCCTTATTGGTCAAATGAGCGGTAACTCTCTCAATATTTTCCATAAGTTGTACGGGATTTTTGAAAACATTATGGTTAATTCTCTGCAAGGTATAGTGAACGACAGTTCCGCCCTGATTGAATGCTACCTGATATGTATCATTGATATGACCTGTTCCGAAAGGTACTGCAATGATATAATCTCCATAAATTTCAAAGTTTGAAATAATACTTTTGAGTTTATTCTGCATAAATTCTCTCCCTTATTTAAAATAACTTTTCAGGATATTTTCCTGCTTCAATAAGCTTATTAAGTTTGGCCTGAACATCGGCTTTATCTTCCTGATAGGTTACGCCGAACCATGAATCCTCACTGGTAAGAACCTTTACCTTTGCCTTGTTGCCTTTTACGAGGGCATCGACAACGCTGGGGATATAAAATTCACTTTTCAATTCAGTCCCTCTCTCTTTCAGGAACTCGATAAAAAGTTCTTCCAGATAATCAAATAAACTGTCTTGGAAACCCCACATATTAAGTGAAACAATTGTATCAGCCGGGAATTCAACTTTGTCATCACCGATAAGGCTGTACATTTTGTCCCCTTCTTTAACCAACTTGGTATGCTCAACTACATCTGCCAAATTTCCGTTACCGTCCACACTGCAAACGCCACGAGAAACTGAACCATTATCAGACATAGTATTTCCGAGATAGAATCCGCACATTGCGAAGTCATCTTTCGCACCGTTTTTCAAAACCTTTGCCAACTTCAGATAGCCGTCCGCACCGTAGAAGTCGTCCGCATTAATCATCACGAAAGGCCCTTTGACAACCTCTCTTGCAGCATAAATTGCCTGACCGGTACCCCAGGGTTTTTCTCTGCCTTCGGGTACTTGAAAACCGCCGGGGAGGTCATCAAGACGCTGAAAAGCATAATCAACCTGAATAAATTTCTCATACTTACTGCCGATTTGCTCCTTGAATGCCGCCTCAATATCTCTGCGAATAACGAAAACAATATTGGTAAAACCTGCTCTAATCGCATCAAAAACCGAGTAGTCCATCAAAGTTTCACCATTCGGCCCCATCGCATCAAGTTGTTTAAGTCCGCCGTAACGGCTTCCCATACCTGCCGCCAATAATACTAATGTCATTTTTTCCATTTTTCAGTTCCTTTTTTATGTATAAAATTTATGTTGATTCTCTAATAATCAATTCACATTGAACAAACTCATTTTCGCACTTTTGGTTGCTTGCTATCTGTTTTTCCAGCAATCTTACAGCGGCACTGCCGAGTTCTTTCAGATTCAAAGAAACGGTTGAAAGCGACGGATTAAAAAATTTAGAAAACGCAATATCATCAAATCCGACCACTGAAAGATCTCTCGGCACTTTCACCCCCAATTTTTGGGCATGACTTATCAAGCCTATCGCCAAATTATCATTCGCACAAAGAACTCCGTCCACATCGGGATATTTTTTGTGTAGAGTTTCCATTGCCTGCATACCGTAACGGAATCCCGCACCGCCTTTAATGGTAATCAATTGGTTCAATTCAATTCCGAATCCTTTGGCGAATCCCCGTTTTTTCAATTTATCCAAATGCCCTGAAACATACGCGACCTTTTGTCTGCCCAAGCGTTTAAGCAGTTTCCCTGCCAAAAAAGCCCCATGCTCATTATCATAATCAACCACATTATTGGTAAATTTCGGATTTCTGCCAATAATGACATACGGAATTTTCACCTTTTCCGCGAGAGCGGCTAAAACATTTGCGCCTTTGGTACCGGAGAGAATAATTGCCCCTGCAACTCTACCGTCCATAATCTGCTGCTTACAGGAGTTTAAAATGCAATTATTATGTTCATCGAAAGGGGTAATTTTGAAACATTGACTGTGGTCAAGGTTTCGATTAATTCCCAAAATAACTTCTGAAACAAAGTAGTCCGGTTCTTCGGTGTAGATTTCCGGATAAAAGAAATATAAACTTCCGCTCTTTTTTGACCCCAGTCTGCTGGCATTATAATTCGCATAATAACCCAACTCATCAGCGGCTTTCAAAATTTTCTCTCTTGTCTTGTCGCTGATGCGCCCGGCAGAACCGAAAGCCCTTGATACTGTGGCAGTTGAGACTCCCAATTCCTTGGCGAAAGTTTTAATATCCATCCGTTTTGACATATAAAGTCTGCCCTTTTCGTAGTAAAAGTAACCGTTTCCCTAATATAATTTACTTCTAATTTATAATTTTTCAAGTAAAAAAACAAAAAAAACGCGAAAATGTTTACGCATAGACTTGAAATATTCTTAAAGCGGTGTAATTTAATATTGTAGAATTTTAATTTTTTAACCCAAAATAAGGAAGGAAATTTATTATGTTATCAGTAAATCCTAAAATTAAGGCAGTCCTCGACCCGGAATTTGTCCCGGCAGTTTTGTGGAATCGTGAATTTCAGAAACTCGTCGCCGCTGATGCGAACAAAATCGACATTGTTATTGCATTAAAGCGTCCGAATGGTACTGTTTCAACTTTCAAAACTGCGATTTTGCCCTACACTGAAAAAAATAAGGCACTCAATTTGAAGTATGTTGAGCGCATTATCAAATTCATGCTTTGGATGAAAGGCGGCTACGAAGTTGTCATTGCCAACTGTCAGGAACTTGCTGATGATATCAGAAAAATTTATTCTCCCGACGGAGCGCGCAAATTTGATTATGAAATCATGGGCGAAAGAATTTACGGCAAAGACTTTACCGTTACAAGCGTAAGCATGGCTGATGCCCCCGCAGAAAATGAAATTCAAGTTCAATTGGGTGGTCACTTGGACGGTTGTCGTATCGGTTTTGACTTGGGCGGTTCAGACCGCAAGTGCGCCGCAGTTGTCAATGGCGAAGTCGTTCACACCGAAGAAGTCGTATGGGACCCCTACTTCCAGAATGATCCGGAATACCACAAAGCAGGCATCCGAGATTCACTTCGCCGCGCGGCAGAAAAAATGCCGAGAGTTGATGCAATCGGCGGTTCAGCGGCAGGGGTTTACGTGGACAATCATCCGAGATTGGCTTCACTTTTCCGTGGAATCAGCAAAGAAGATTTTGCAAAACACATCGTTCCGATTTTCGACGAAATCCAGAAAGAATACAATGTGCCGATGATTGTCGCCAATGACGGCGAAGTTACCGCCTTGGCAGGTGCTATGTCAATGGAATCCAACGGAGTTCTCGGACTTTCTATGGGAACAAGTCAGGCTATCGGTTATGTTAATTTGAATGGCAATATTACCGACTGGTTGAATGAACTTGCATTTGCTCCAGTTGATTATCGTGAAAATGCTCCTGCCGATGAATGGTCAGGCGATTTAGGTTGCGGTGCGCAATACTTCTCACAGCAAGCAGTTGCCAGATTGGCACCCAAAGCAGGAATCAATTTCCCCGAAGACATGCCATTCCCCAAACGCCTGGAAGCGGTTCAAGCCATGATGCTTGAAAACGACGAAAATGCGGCAAATATCTATCGCACCATCGGAACTTGTTTCGGTTACGCAATTGCCCACTATGCCGACTTCTATGAAATCAAAAATCTCTTGATTTTAGGTCGTGTAAGTTCCGGCAAAGGCGGTGAAATCATTATGGAAGAAGCGAAAAAAGTTTTGGAAGTTGAATTCCCCGAATTGGCTGAATCAATCACTTTCCGTATTCCTGATGAGAAATTCACACGCCACGGTCAGGCAGTTATCGCAGCAAGTTTGCCGGCATTGAACTAACGATTGATTTACGAGGTAATTTCATGAAAACACTTTTACTCAAAAATTGTTACTTGGTATCTCCCGATGTAGAAATGGAAAATGCTTCAGTCTATGTCGAGGGCGATTTAATTAAGAAAATTTTCGTTGACGGCGACACTTTGCCTGCTGCCGATGAAGTTATTGATTGCGAAAATATGATGCTTATGCCGGGTTTTGTCGATGTGCATTGCCACGGCAAAAGCAACTTTGACTTCTGCGATGCTTCTTGCGAAGCAGTAACCACCATGGCAGTTGATAAACTCAAAGAAGGCGTAACCACCTTGCTCCCGACCACTTTGACCGTATCCGAAGAGATGTTGTCAGGCGCATTGAAATCTGCCCGTGAGTATGTTGATAACGGCTCAATCGGCTGCAAAATTCCTGGTGTCCATTTGGAAGGTCCTTTTATTAACCCGAAAGCACTCGGCGCACAGAATCCGGCTTATGTCAGATTGCCCGATATCGAAGAAGTAAAAAGACTTAATGACATTTTCCCGGTTACTAAAATCTCTTACGCACCCGAAGTTGAGTGCGGTGACAAATTTTCAAGCGACCTTTTGGCAATGAATATCACACCGTCAGCAGTCCATACCATGGCAACCTACGGAGAGTTCAAAAAGGCTTATAACCACGGACTTCGCAATTTGAGCCACTTCTGCAACCAGATGACCGGACTTCACCACCGTGACATCGGTATCGTCGGGGCAGGCTTGCTCGAAAACGATGTGTATATCGAATTTATTTGCGATAAACTCCATATTTGCCCCGATATGATCAA
This sequence comes from Victivallaceae bacterium, assembly GCA_045651565.1. Taxonomy (GTDB): domain Bacteria; phylum Verrucomicrobiota; class Lentisphaeria; order Victivallales; family Victivallaceae; genus RGIG5270. The sequence goes on from JAZRSP010000245.1 coordinate 9,117, forward strand.
GTTGGTTTTCACCCTCAAAAATGTTGAGTACATCCAACTTATCAGTGACGCAATGCGTGCCGCCGGCATGCCTGACGGCAAATACGATTTGGGCGGACTTAATGTCAATGTGGCAAACGGAGCGGCAAGACTTGACAACGGAGCTTTGGCTGGAAGCACTCTTCTTATCTGCGATGCGCTCAAAAATGTCTTTGAAATTACCGAATTTGAACTCAAAGAATTGGTAAAAACTACCTCTTATAACCAGGCTCGTGCATTGAAATTAGAGAAAATCGGCAAAATCGAACCGAACTTCTATGCCGACATGGTACTTTTGAATGACGACTTCCAAGTTCAAAAAACCTTCGTCAACGGCGTCTGCAAATATAGTAAATAATAATCATAGGGGGCAGGCTTACGCCGCCTTCCCCCTATAACCCCTATCCGCGCAAAGGCATCAGCCCTTGACCAATATTGGAATTTATAGTTTTGCTCTCACAAAACTCTAAATTCCGATTTTTTTTGTGTCTGGGAATTGAATTATTTTGATGACTTTAATTTCGACAAAACTCTCTGCATTTCTTTCATATCATCGCTTTGGATTGCCGCAGAAATTTCGTCTATTTCCTTTTGATGCCTTTTCAACATGATTTCTTCATCTTTTATTCTACGATTTGCGGAGTAAAAAAATCAGGCGATATAAACATTTTACCATCTTTAATTTCTACCGCAGTTATGTGCATATTGCGCGGATGTATTTCTTTACGGCTTTTATGAGCATGAAAAACAATATGGAGTTTACCGTTTTTGTCTTTAAAAAATGCGTGGTGTCCAACTCCGACTAAATCACCGACTTTTTGATAAAGCGGATTACGCTCATCTTTCACCCACTCGCCATTCGGCTTATCGGCAACGGCACAACCGATACCGTAATTGTGACTTGTGTAACCATTCCCCGAATAAGTCAAATAGTATTTTCCGTCATATTTAATTACAGCGCCACCCTCATTGACATCCCCCTCCTGGTGTTCCCAACTTTGCTGATGCGGGTAAATACAACGCTTCACAGTGTCAAATTTTATTGTAACAAGGTCTTTTTCCAATTCAGCACACCAGATAGATAAACCATTTTCCATACGGACAAAAAATATCCACGGTTTCCCATTATCATCTATAAAAAGTGTATGGTCGATTGCTTTTTCTTTCGACAACATCGGAATTTTAACTTCCTGAACAAACGGACCGAGCGGAGATTTTGCTTTTGCAGCGCAAATATGTTCCTCGGAAGTATAATACATCAGGAAACCGTCATCAATCTTGTAAACCTCCGGAGCCCAAAACCAATAATTGCCCCAGACATCATCTTTTTTCAATGCGAGTCCTGCATTTTTCCAAGTTTTTAGATTATCAGAAACAAAAACGACAATTCCGTCATCAGCATAAGTTCCATACGCATAGTATTTATTATCATGCAAAAGGATAAACGGATCAGCCAACGGCACCATTTCGCCCCAAAGCGCAACTACGCAAAATAACATAATAAACAGCCAAATTCTTTTCATAATACACCTCATTTTTTTGCTGCTATGACACACTGAAATAAATTTTTCATAAAAAAACCTTGCTTGCATTTTCTGCAAACAAGGTTTGGTATTTACAATTAAGTAAATTACTTGCGACGAATTTTCAAAGCATCGGTCAATGCGATGTAAGCATCGTGATTTTCTTTTGCCAAGTAAGCCAAAAGTTTCTTACGACGGCTAACCATTGCCAAAAGACCGCAACGAGTGCTGTGGTCTTTTTTGTTGTTACGCAAGTGTTCAGTAAGTTCATTAATTCTGGCAGTCAAGATTGAAACTTGAACTTCCGGAGAACCGGTGTCGCCTTCTTTGCGGGCGAACTTTGCGATCAATTCGCTTTTTGTTGCTTTATCCATTTTTTTCTCTTTCTTTTTCGCACCTGACAGCGACATTGACCCATTCAAAGCACCATCATGGCCGTTACAATTATTTTAATATATCACATTTTTGGAAAATTTCAATATTTTTTTCGATGATTTTCCAATTTTTTTTGTTTTTCGGCTTCACAGAGAAACTTTTTGCAACCATCTGACAACGCCCAATCGGAAAATTTCTCAAAGACGAACCGCTCTGCAACCTCGTTCAAGTGGAGCATATCCGAAGCGTAAAAGCGGTAATCACGAAGTTCATCATGGACAATCTCATACGCCGGGAAATAAACCGCCCTATCCTCAAACTCTGTCAAACAATCATAAATCGCACTCAACAAATTTGCCTTGCTCCGACTATTTAAAATTAAATCTCCCGGATAATGGCGAATCGGCGACAAACTTACAATCACCTTGCACTTGGGATTAATCGTCTTTACGCACTCCAAAATCTCCCTCAAAAGCCGCTTATTTTCACTGCTATCTAACAATTCAACTTGAAAATCATTATTATTTGCCTTATGGCAATTTGCGACAATTCTATCATGTTTTATATGCCGATAAACCACACTGCTCGACGGGGTCAAAAAAAGATAATCTGCTTTCTCCAACTGCTCTCTGAACTTCGCAAGTTCCCAATTTGCCGCACTTAAAACCTTTTCCTTTTCAGCTGACCCGAAACTCCCATGGTGACTCCAAAGAATGTATCTATTATTGACCAAATCAAGTTCACTCTCGGTAAAAATGTCCCTTTGTGCCGCATATTTAATAATTTCGCACATCGAATGCAAATTATAGATAATTCCACTGGGATTGATTACTGCACTCATGCCGGAACCGGCAAGCACAGTCAAAAACTTTTCTGCAAAGCACGATCCGATTCCCGCAATCAGAGAAGTTTCCTCAATTTTCTGAAACGGGAATTTTTTAAGTTTAATTTCAGTAAAAAACTTGTTCAATTCCATATAAAACCAAAAATTACCCACGGCAAAAATTCCGTGGGTAAATCAATAAATTTTAAATTTTTATACCAAAACTTTGTAAATATCCTGCAAAGTTTTTTCACCGTCATCAAGCAATTCTTTGACCAAGTCACGAATCGGCATAACCTTGTCAACCAAACCGACTGACTGCCCTGCCATAAGTGAACCGAAGTCAATATCCCCCTCAACTGCGGCACGACGTAGTGCACCCATCCAGTATTTTTCGACCTCTTCCTGTGCTTCGGCACGATGGATAGTTCCTGCTTCCATGCCTTTAAGCAAATCAAGCTGCAACTTACCGAAGTTATCCATGCCCTTGTTTCTCAAAGCACGCACCGCCACCACCGGAAGTTTAGAGTCATACTGCGGAGTAGCAATCGCATCACGCGCATTGGCACGAATAAAGACATCTTTGAACTTCTCATGCACATTGGCTTCCTCGGTCATCACAAAGCGAGTTCCCAATTGAACCCCTGCCGCTCCCATCAGAAGCGCATGCGCCATCATTTTGCCTGTCGCCATACCGCCTGCCATAAACATCGGGATCTGGTCGCTGAATTTATAAAGCACCTGCTGCATCAAAATTACACTTGACACATGACCGATATGTCCGCCTGCCTCACTGCCTTCGAGAATAATCCCGTCCGCACCGAAACGAATCATGCGTTCAGCAATTGAAACGGTTGAAGCGAAGCAGAGAACTTTCGCTCCGGTAGCCTTGGCGGCTTCAACTTCCTTTTCTTTCGGGAAACTTCCGGCGAAAATGATATAAGGCACATCCATGTCCTTGATCATCGCCAAATGTTCCTTGTACGCCGGAGCGATAGTAATCAAATTCACCGCAAAAGGCTTATCGGTCAATCTTTTGGTTTCTGCAATATAATTCTGCAAAACCTCGGTCGGTGCATTACCGCCTGCCAAGCAGCCGAAGCAGTCGTGATTTGCGACTGCCGCAACCAATTTCGGTTCGCTGATCCAAGTCATCGCTCCGCATAAAATCGGATATTTAACTCCGAGGAAATCACTTCCCCGCTTCATTAATTTTGTTAATTTTATGTGTTGTTCCATAATAAATTCCTTTCATTTATCCAGTGGATTCCCCCCCCGCCTGTAATAAATTTCCAGTTTTTATTACAGACTAACCTCTGATAATCGCCAAAATTTCGTCGCGTTTGGCAACCATAAGTTCTTCGGTATCTGCTTCAACAATCAAACGGAGCAAGGGTTCAGTATTTGATGAACGCACATTGAAATGCCAATCTGCATATTCTGAACTGAAGCCGTCGAGTTCATAGGTATAACCGTCAGCATATTTTGCTTTGATTGCAGCCAAAATCGGTTTGACATCGGCAACCTTTGAATTGATTTCACCGCTTGAATAGTATTTGCACAAGGGAGCGACCATTTCAGAAACTTTTTTGCCGCTCTTGCAAACCAAATTTGCCAAACGGATAAATGCCAAACCTTGTGATTCAGCGGTAAAGTTTTCTTTGAAGTAATAGTGTCCTGACAATTCTCCGGCAAAAACCGCATCGTTTTCACGCATCTGATTTTTGATGAAAGCGTGGCCGACTCGTGACATGATTGCACGACCGCCATTGTCTTCGATGCACTCTTTAACCGCCTTGCTGCTGCGGAGGTCATAAAGAATAGTTGCACCCTTGTTTTCACTCAAAATATCCTGTGCGATCAATGCAGTAAACAAGTCCATCGGAATAATTTCACCTTTGTCATCGATGAAACCGCAACGGTCTGCATCGCCGTCAAATGCTGCACCGAAGTCTGCACCGACTTCGACAACCTTCTTGCGAATATCGTCCAAAGTAGCAGTGTGCAAGGGGTTGGCTTCGTGGTTCGGAAAAGTTCCGTCAAGTTCTTCATACATCGGAACAATGTCGAAAAGGTCACGGATACCGGCAATTTCATAACTGCCCATAGAGTTTGCGAAGTCACAAACGATTTTAAGTTTACGGTCAACTTTGACAAATTTCTTCAAAAATTCACCATATTCTTTAGCAATATCATAAGTAGAGATTGTTCCAGCTTTTTCGACTTTGCTGAAAGATTTGTTTTCAACGATTTTTTCGATATCTTTGATACCGGTTGCACCGCTGATCGGCACTGCATTGGCGATACAAAGTTTGCAGCCGTTCCACTCTCCGGGGTTATGGCTGGCGGTAATCATAATTGAACCGTCGGCTTTGAGAGTACCGTTAGCGAAGTAAGACATCGGAGTTGAGCAAAGACCGATATCAATTACATCTGCACCCTGCATGGTAATACCTTTGGAAAGGCCTTCAAAGATATTCTGTGAATGAGGACGCATATCACGACCGATTACAACCTTTTTTGCCCCGGTAAATTCAATATACGCACGACCAATAAGTTCAGCGATTTCCGCATTAAATTCAGTAGGATAAATTCCTCTGATATCATAAGCTTTAAAAATTGACATATTTTTTCTCCTGAATTTCTAATTTATTAAACTATCCCTGCAAAAAACTTTTTGCAGGGTAAAAATCTTATTACTTATTTTTTGGGTTCAATCTTGTCAAATCCGCACAAGGGACGCAAAACTTCCGGCACGATAACTGTACCATCTGCTTGCTGATTGTTTTCCAAAATTGCTACCAATACACGGTCAGTAACCGCAGTCGCACTGATAGTGTGAACGAAATCACGAGTGTCACCGTCTTTGTAACGGATATTCAAACGGCGAGCCTGGAATGAAGTCAAATTAGTATTTGAGGTAACTTCTCTGTAACCGCCGAAACCGGCAAACCATGCTTCGATGTCATACTTTTTGTAACCGGGAGCACCCATATCGCCGACGCAAACATTTACGACGTGATAAGGAATACCGAGTTGTTGGAGCAAATATTCTTCATTTTCCAAGCAGAAGTCATGATACTTAACTGAATCTTCGGGCTTGCAGAAAATAATTTGTTCAACTTTGTGGAACTGGTGAACTCGGAAAATACCTTTACTTGCCTTACCGTAACTTCCTGCTTCGGTTCTAAAGCAGGGAGTGTAAGCAGTATAGCAGAGCGGCAAATCTTTTCCGTCAAGCACATCGTCTGCATGATAACCTACCAAAGTCTGTTCGCTTGTACCAATCAAAGCAAGTTCAGTATCTTTGATATTAAATGTCTGATCTGCAAAAAACGGCAAGTAACCTGTTCCGTAGAGAGTTCTTTCTTTGGCAACACACGGAGTCATAAAAAGGGTGAAACCGCGATTAACCAACTGCTGTTGAGTCCAGAAGAACAATGCCTGTGCCAACTGTGCGCCCTTGCCTTTCCAGTAATAGAAACCTGTCTGGGCGACTTTTGCCCCTCTCTGGGTATCGATAATATCCAAAAGTTCGCCTAACTGCTGGTGGTCACGAACCGGGAAATCAAAAGTCGGGATAGTGCCGACTTTGCGAAGTTCCACATTGTCGGTATCATCCAAACCGTTAGGAACATCATCAGCCAACTGGTTCGGCAAAAACGCCAACATTTTCATCAATTTATCCTGTAACTCGTTGAGGGTATTTTCTTTAATTCCCAAATCTACTTTGAGAGCCTTTACCTGTTCACGAGCAGCGGGATTGGTCTGACACTCTTTGCTCAAACGGTTGCGTTCAGCACGGAGAGCGTCAACTTCCTGCGCCAACTGGCGGCTATTTTTGTCCAAGTCAAAGATAGTTTCCAAACTTACCGGGCAGCCGCGGCGTTCGCAGACTTTTTTGTATTCTTCAAAATGTTCTCTAATAATCCTAATATCAATCATTTTATCACCTGTAATTTTTTAGAATTGCGGAAGCGGGAAATCTGCGACGAAAGCTTTAACCTCTTCACCGATTGCACGGAGGGCTGCTTCATCATCACAAACTGCTACACTGCGTTCAATAAATTCTGCAATTTTGACCATTTCGGCTTCTTTCATGCCGCGGGTAGTAACCGCAGGAGTACCGATACGGATACCTGAAGTCACAAACGGTTTTTCGGGGTCGAAAGGAATCATGTTCTTATTAACAGTGATTCTTGCCAAGTCAAGAGCATTTGCAACTGCTTTGCCGGTAACACCTTTCGGACGCAAGTCAACCAACATCAAGTGGTTGTCAGTACCGCCTGAAACGATGCGGAAACCGCGTTTTGCAAGTTCATCTGCCAATTTTGCAGCATTAAGTTTAACCTGTTTCTGATATTCTTTGAAACTGTCGGTCATTGCTTCTGCGAAGCAGATTGCCTTCGCCGCAATAACGTGTTCCAAAGGTCCACCCTGCATACCGGGGAAGACTTTAGAATTAATTGCTTTGATATGTTCTTCTTTGCACAAAATCAAACCTGAACGAGGTCCACGGAGAGTTTTATGAGTAGTAGTAGTAACTACATCTGCATAAGGTACCGGACTCGGATGAAGTCCTGCTGCAACCAAACCTGCAATGTGAGCCATGTCAACGAAAAGTTTTGCACCGACTTTGTCAGCAATTTCACGCAAACGCTTAAAGTCGATTACTCTCGGGTAAGCACTGGCACCTGCGACGATCAACTTCGGATTATTTTCAAGAGCCAAGCGTTCAACTTCATTATAATCAATAACTTCGCTGCCTTCTGCAACACCGTAAGCAACGATATTGTAGAGAGAACCTGAGAAGTTCATCGGATGTCCGTGGGTCAAGTGTCCGCCGTGATCCAAACTCATTGCCAAAACTGTATCGCCCGGCTGAATCAATGCCATATAAACTGCCATATTTGCCTGTGAACCTGCATGCGGCTGTACGTTTGCGGCTTCTGCTCCGAAAAGTTTACATGCACGGTCGATAGCGATTTGTTCAATTTGGTCAACAAATTCGCAACCGTTGTAATAGCGTTTTCCCGGATAGCCTTCTGCATATTTATTGGTCAAAACGGAACCCTGGGCAGCGCGAACTGCACATGAGGTAAAGTTTTCAGATGCAATAAGTTCGATACCGTCAAACTGACGAGATGCTTCTTTGTCAATCAAAGCTGCGATTTCGGGATCTTTTGCACGGATAGCGGCAATATCGTCATAGGTTTGCTTTTCGAGCTTATTCAAGCGGCGAGTATGACGATCATCTTTACTGTAAGGTGTTGAAATCCAAGTTTTTACAATTTCGCAAGCGCTTGCACTGTCAAGTTTGTCGCCTGCAAGCACTAAACAGTTGCTATTGTTGTGGTTACGACTTTTCGCAGCACTTTCGCAATCCAAAGCAACAACTGAACGAACCCCGTGGAATCTATTAGCAACGATATTCATTCCTGCACCTGAACGGCAGATAAGAATTGCCGCACTGCATTCTCCGAGCATAACAGCCTTGGCGGCCGCAGCACCGAAGTCGCAATAGTCATCTTCTGCATCAAAAGCCATCGGGCCATAATCGACATAATCGATTTTTTCTGCTTCGAGGAACTTAATCAATTCCTTTTTCATCTCAAAACCGCCATGGTCGGTTCCGATTGCTACTTTTACTTTGCTGTCATAAAAATCTACAACACTTTCCATAATCTTTCTCCTGTTTAAATGGTTATATATTAACTACTTATGTAACAACTCACTAATTAAAGCATCCAATGCACCACGCATTTTTTCAAAGCAGTCCAAATATCCGTCCACATTCTCTCCGTACGGATCAGGAACATCGGAAGTTTGATCGACAAACTCCATAAGCAACTTCACATCTGCTTGACTATCAAGCTGTTGCAAATAATACTTGTGCATTGACGTCATCGCAATTACCAAATCGCAACTTGCCAAAAGCTCTTTTGTTACCCGTGTACTGCGAAAATCCGCCAGACTACCGCCGAACATTTGAGCTACAACTTGCGCTTGGGTACTTGCCGTAAAACCGTTAATCGTGCTTAATCCGGCAGAAACAACCTCAAAATCGCTTCTTCCTGCCTTGGCAAAAGCCGCTTTCGCATACGCTTCAGCCATCGGACTTCGGCAACTATTACCGGTGCAAACAAATAATATTTTCATATTTTTTCTATTTCCTTTTGAAAAAA
>JAZRSP010000246.1:0-1552 GCA_045651565.1 Victivallaceae bacterium
AAACTCAATCATTGGGAACGACAACCCCCTGCTCGAAATAATATTCGATGAATAGTACGAATCGCCCCACTGCAATTTATCCTTCACCAAACCAATCGAACCCCACCACGCGTAAGCCTTAATACCAGCCCTAATCTCTGCATCATCAGCACCATATGTTGCCCAATGATAGCCCCCCGCAGGCAAATTATTCAAAAAACCAGGTTGCGACAATAGCGCACCTTGTCGCTTCGACTGCCCCACCGATTTGAAATACTCCTCATCCAAATGCTCGCCCGAATACGAATGGTCGCGTATCGACCCCCACACAGCCACATGGTCCACAATGTCAGCACGAATCTCCGCCCCATACCAACGGTGCATCACCATCCCATGCCCATTCATCGTCAAGTCCATCCCCAATATCGGATTAATCTTGCACTCAAAGTTTCTATCCGCATAATGAAACGCCGGCTGAAACAACGACAACGAAAACTTAGGAGATAAAATTCCGTGTTCTCCGTGAGTTCCGTGAGAGATATCCGTTGACTGTTGACTGTTGACTGTTGACTTTTTGCGATAAGCGAGAGCAGAGTCAAGCTTGCTTGTGCTATGCTGGGCGGAGCAAAAATCACGACCGTAGGGAGTAATGTTGTCTGTTGACCTTAATGACAACGCATCTCCATTCTCAATTCTCAATTCTCCATTCTCAATTCTCAATTCATAGAAGCTTTTCCAAAGTTCCCTATTCACCACCTTCCCCGCATTCGACCACTGCACAGCGCCGTCATACATCCCCTCGCACTCCAACGCAAAGTCGTTCAAATAGAATCTCAACTCCTTCCTTTGGCGCACCGATAGCAACTCCTCTGCCTCAGCCGCCTCCATGAGCCAAGCAGCTATCTGGTTACGGTCATACGGTTTCACCACCGAGCTCACGCTGATGATTTTCAATTCAGCCAACTCCTCAATGAAGTCATACACCTGAGTGTAGCCCACATATTCAGGCGCGCCACCCACCGCCGCTGGACGCTTCACCTCGGCACTCACTTTGCCCACCACAAGCAAGCAAAGCATCACAACTATATATTTAATCTTATTCATAAAAAATCATTTTTTATTATGCAATCGGAACAAAGTTACATCTTTTTTTTGTTCCCACCAAATTTTTCACCCTCAAAATGCCGATTTCCACCAAATTTTTTACCCCAAAAATGCCGATTTCCACCAAATTTTTACGATAGCGAGGGCAATTAAGTTTACTTAAATTGCTGAGCGAAGTAAAAATCACGACCGAAGGGAGTAATTTTTACAAACTATAATCGACTATATGATTTGTAAAGAATCAACCCGAAAGCCCCAAGATGTTTAATCCGATTTAACAAAATCAAAGCAAAAGTGTTTATTCTAAATTAACAAACACAGTACAAAACTACAAAAAATCATCTGATAAACCTACCAAAACTTGCTAATTTTTGCAAAATTAGCAAGTTTTAGCAAGTTTTTTGCAATAATAGAGCAAACCGAGGCATACAAAAAAAGGAAAAATAAGCATGATTAATCATGCTTATTT
>JAZRSP010000247.1:0-3891 GCA_045651565.1 Victivallaceae bacterium
TTGAGATAAAATTTTTGTTTTTATGGTAAAAACTCCATCTTCCCATATTCGTGCAGTTGAATTTAAGATATTATTCTTTTTAATAAACTCCAAATTATAAAATTTATTCCAAACAGCGCAATGTTTAAAAAAAATGTATTCCGGATTATTTACATAATTTTTACCCTTGTTTTTATCTAAAAAACTTGCCATTTTTTTCAAAACATTACCGTTTTCATCAGTTACAGCACTATCAAATTCGATAAAATCATAATTGTTTTTAGTTATAAGATCATAACACTTCTTTATTAAATCACATTCAATCCAGTCATCAGAATCAACAAAAACAACATATTTTCCTGTTGCAGCCTCCAACGCTGTATTACGTGAAACCCCCAACCCTTGATTCGTTTTATGTTCAAGCAAAACAAAACGATTATCTTTGGCTGCATACTCTTTGACTATTTCAAAACTTTTATCCGGAGTACAATCATTCACGCAAATAATCTCAATATCAGATAATGTCTGATTTACAACACTATCCAATGCTTCTCTAATATATTTTTCAACATTATAGATTGGGATAATTACGCTTATTTTTGCCATTTTATAAACTCCATTTGAGTTGAATTCTTATTTATTCAAATATTCTTTTGTTTGGGTGCTTGAAACATCGGGGGTGCGTGGCAGATAAATCACTTCGCAATAGTCTTTCAAAAAGTCAAACTTGCCAGCCCAGTCATCTCCCATTACAAAAATATCCGCCTGATACTTCTGGACATCATCAATTTTCTGCTCCCAATTATACTCCGGAACTACCAAATCCACATAACGGCAGGCTTCCAAAATCATCTTCCTCTGTTCGTAAGTATAATAAGACTGTTTATTTTTTACTTTATTAAACTCATCACTCGATAAAACAACTATCAAATAATCACCCAGCGCCCTTGCCCGCTTCAATAAATTAATATGTCCGTAATGCAGCACGTCAAAAGTACCGTAAGTTATAACTCGTTTCATTTAACAACCTCGCTTATAAGATTTTTTACTACCTTTTTTTCTTCTGAAGAGAGTTTGGCAAACATGTTATGCCCCATGCCGATTCGTTTCGGATATGCCATATAATCGCCATAAACTTCTGTCAAATACTCATGAATTTTGTTAACACACGAATATTTTTTACCCTCAAAAACAATCTCTCCCAAGGGAAAAATTGTATCGTAAGAACTGAAATAATTTTTCCAAGCATGGTTAAAATCAACTCCCCACACAAAATCGGAATTATCCACTGTGTCATCGTCAACTAAAACTTGTTTACGCATAACTTCAATATCTTTTAAAATTTCCTCGACACTTTGTGCAGTTGATTTTGCTTGAATTTTCGCTCTTGCATCTTTAATTTCCAAAGTCCTACGGCGTTGTTCCTCACGACTATTCAACACCGCCCCATATCGGTCATACGGGAAAATATCAACAAAGAGATGCGAACATTTTTTATGTTGAATTTTTATGTAGCATTGGCAATTATTTTTTTCAGGAATCGCATACGCCGCAAAAATATCTGAATTGCGAGAATACTGCTCAAAAATACCAATTATTTTCTCATACTCATCCCTGAACATACCTACATCAATATCATCATCCCAAGGAATAAAACCCTTGTGTCTTACCGCTCCCAAAACAGAACCGAAATCCAACCAATACTTTGCCCCTGATTGCTTACAAACATAATCCAATTCATCAAGCAAAGCCAAGTTTGCCAATTGAATATCACGGAGCTGCCCATCTGCCGGCGGCAATGTAGTAATATCAATATTATTTTCCTTATAATAATAATAAGGATTTTCCTTTTTCTTTTTTAAATATTCTCGTTTAGGATATTTGATTTTGATACCCAAAACATACATTATACGATGAGTTTCGTTGTAATCAGTTATTGAAAAAACTTTCTTAAAAAAGTCTTCAAAATATGTTTTATAGACAGCATAGTAGAAGCGGGGGCGCAAAAAGAATAATGGACGGTACTTCAAATAAGCCCATCTTGTCGCACTTCTTCGCTTTGCTGTCCAGCGGATAAATTCTTCTTCGCTCACCGCCCAGGGTGTAAACTGTAAATATTTAAAATACAAATCACGATGACAACTGAATGATATCCAATGCCACGGTTTCTTATTTGACACATAATGGATAATTTTAGGTTTCCGTGTATAACTTGAACGATTCACAAAATTACTTGATTGAACATTCCACTCATCATCAACAACTTTTATTTGACCTTTTACAACCTCATTAATAATCTCCTGATCACCGGTTTTAATGGTTGCAGCATGTTCTTTTGTCCACGCAAGGAATTTTTCTTCCAAATTATTTTCTTTCATCTTTTTGATATCAAAAACAAGCATACCTGCATTGACATAAGAGGGATTTTTCCTCAACATTTTTTTGTTTAAATCCCTCACCCCGGCAATAATACAATCGCCCAATTCAATATTGAATAAATCATGCAATGAAGAATTTACAACAACATCACAATCTAAATAAATTACTCTATCAACACTAGAAAGCAATGTCGGCAATTTCAATCGATAATAGGTCGGAATCGATATATACTCATGGGTTTTAATTGCCAAATAATCACAGAAATCCTGATTATTGACTTCTACAAAATCAATTTCACTCTTTGCGAGCAAAGAAATTTCTCTAATTTTAGCTTTGTTTTCTTCGCTGATTCCTCCGTCAAGAATATAGAAATGCAACTCATCAGCCGCACTTGTATTTTTCAAAACAGAAGCAATAACTACCCCTGCATATTTAGCGTAATTATCATCGCAAGCTAAACAAACATTAATAATGCTCATATATACCTTTTTGTACCTATTTTTATGTGTATAAAAGTAATATACCTTTAAACATAAATTTTACAAATAAAAAATCTCTTTTTTTATTAAAATCTTTCAATATCTTCTTCCGTAAGCGGATAACCGATTTGAATTTCAATAATTTTCAACTCTTTATCTTCCAAATTCTGCAATGAGTGGCACACGTTTTTCGCAATATCGCAACTGTCACCGGGATACAATTCAAGTTTTTTATCTTCCAGCAAAACTGTCGCCTTGCCGGACAAAACCACCCAATGTTCACTACGATTTTTGTGCCGATGGTAAGACAACTTTTTATTCGGCAATACGCACAGACTTCTATTTAAATATCCCTCACCCAGATCAGTCATACTATAATAGCCCCAGGGACGATTAACAGTTTTATGAAGCAAAGTTGCCGAAGAGTTTTCCGCCTTTAACTTCTCATAAAGTTTTTTGACATTCTGGGACTCTTCCATTTTGCAAGCCATAATTGCGTCTTCGGTTTCAACCAGAACTATCCCATCCAAATCCGAAACGGCAACAATCTCTTTTTGTGAATAAATCAATGAATTTTGGGTATTATTTACCACCGTTTTGCCGATTAAAACATTACCGTTTTCATCTTTCGGTTTGACTTCATAAATTGCCTGCCATGACCCCAAATCATTCCAATCAGAAAGCAGAGGCACGAGCGCAATTCTCTCCGACTTCTCCATTACTGCATAGTCAATCGAAATTGACGGCATTTTCTCATAACTTCGATAATCCATTTGATTATTATCGAACTTGATTCCGCTCAAATTATCAAAAATTTCAGGAGCATATTTTTTAAACTCTTCCATAAAAACCGAAATTTTACCGACAAAAATCCCGCCATTCCAATAATATGAACCATCTTTAAAATATTTTTCTGCGGTTTCCAGATTCGGTTTTTCGACGAACTTATCAACCTTGAACCCCTGCCCCAAAGGAGCTACGACTTTGACATAACCGTACCCGATTTCCGGATACGCAACCTGAATCCCGAAAGTTACAATATAATTTTGTTCCG
>JAZRSP010000248.1:0-1161 GCA_045651565.1 Victivallaceae bacterium
CAATCTGATAGTTGATTTTCAGCAAGTCGGCAAAAACAGGGATAACGTCTTCAATGGCTGCCGCATTGAAATTGAAGTCTATTTTGATTTTTGTTTTATCATCAAAGGATGGTTTGACTTGCGGAGCAACCACCGGATCAACCGCTTTCTTTTGATCGGAAGTGTAAATCGGATAAGGATTGACCGGACTTCTGCGGGCATCAGGTAATTGATTTTCGATATGAACAACCTCTGTTGTCGGCAGTTGTTTGCCGTTCACAGAAACGCCGACACTGTCTTTGAACCATTGATCTTTGCGTTCAGCATGGCGTTTGGCTTCTTTTTCTTCTTCACTTTTATCAATGGAGTTGCAACCGGCAAGGAGCAGCAGACACCCCATCGCGAAACAGATAATTTGTCTGCAATGTTTAATCATTTCTTGCTATCCTGTTTTTTTCTTAACGGCAAAGTGATTCTTTCACTTCCCCGTGCAATTACCACTTGAGTTTCCGAGATTTCCACCAGATTATATCCGTTACCGAGAGAATCTCCGATCTTATACATTCGGCGGGGCTTGGCTTTCTTTGCATCAACGTGCTGTTGCTGAACTGCAATCAAAGCTCCCCGGGTATTCTGATATTGAAATATTCCGGTTAATTCAAACTGACCGGCTTTCTGAGGTACTGTCGGTGCATTAGTTTTAGAACCCTTGTCATTTGCACGAACTTTTCCCCGGCTGGGATGAAATACATTGCCGGACAAAATCGCATTTGCATTTACAGCAGTTTTTACCACTGGTTTCTGGGTGGACACATTCTCTGTTGCAGAATCCGCAACAGAAGCATCCATTATCTTATCCGGTGTTTTCCGTAAAAAATAACCGGCAAAAAGCAAAAGACTTGCGATAAGCAGTGCCATTCCAATCTGAATACACAATTTATTGCTCATTTTCAGCCTCCAATGCAATGATTGCCGCTGTACCGCTTAAAATCAGCAATTCGTTATCTTTATGAGAAATATTCGGTCGTAGAGTCAAATTCCGCCAATAAACACGGGGAGAATTATTTTCAAATTCATTAACCAGCGTAATAAACTCTTTCAAAGTACATTCAGCAGTAAAGGTTACTTCATAGAGCATCAGGGACTCTTCCGCAATTACCCTTTTTTGAATATCGCCAACAG
>JAZRSP010000249.1:0-1661 GCA_045651565.1 Victivallaceae bacterium
CTGTACCATTTTTTTATTTTTATCATTTTCCAAACCGCTTTGATGAGTGCGCTGTTAGGGGGAGGCTAACGCCGCCTTTTTTATGGGGGGCTTGGTTGCAGCCCCCCATGCCCCCTGCAACCAGCACTGGTGCTGGACTGGGGTACTGGTGAGTGGGCAGGTCGTGGGCGGTTTGGTGAGTGCTAATGTGGCAAAATATTAAAAGACATCATCCCGCTTTTTTGCGGAATGATGCTTTTATCTTTTGCCACGGTTTCGCCAACTAACGGAGATTTTCGACGCCACTCAAATCTCCTTTTTTTCACAAAATACACCTTTTTTCTGATATGTCCAACTTTTGGGGTGCACTTCAGTTTAAAAAATAATAATTTATAGTTTTCTTTTTGTGGGAAGAAGGTGCAGGAGGAAACCAAAACAAATTTTGATTTGATACTTTGCGATAAGTTATCTTATTTCTATATTGTAACTCAACTATTATTTTTTTCAAATCTGCCTGATGGCAGTTCTTTTAATCAAGAAAAAGGGGGGTCCTCCTGCAAAAAACAAAAAAATCGGAATTTATAGTTTTGCAGCAAGCAAAACTGTAAATTCCTATACTGGTCAAGGGCTGATGCCCTTGCGCAGGGGTGCAGGGGACGGCGTTAGTCCCCTGCTACTGCAACAAGAATTTAAGTTCTTCTATGGAGAATTTTTCTTTAATTGCGTTAGGATTATCGATAATACTGTCGAAGATTTGTTGTTTTTTCTCTTGGAGCTGAAATATTTTTTCTTCGATCGAATCCTTGACGAGTAATTTCATAGAGTTGACCATTCTGGTCTGACCGATTCTGTGGGTACGGTCGGTTGCCTGCATTTCGATTGCAGGATTCCACCACGGGTCGTAAATAATCACAGTATCCGCCGAAGTTAAATTCAATCCTGTTCCTCCGGCTTTCAGACTCAAAAGGAAAACTTTGATCGACTCATCGTTATTAAAATTATCGACACGGCTCTGACGATTGCGAGTAGTGCCGTCCAAATATTCATATTTAATTGAATTTTCTTTCAGGAATTTTTCAATAATCGCCAAAACGGAAGTGAATTGACTGAAAAGCAACACCTTGTGACCGCAGTCAATATTCTCCTGCAACAACTCTTTCATGAGTTCCATTTTAGCTGAACCGCACTCAACTTTTTCCTGCCCCGGCACCAGTTGTGGGTGGCAACAAATCTGACGCAAACGCAAAAGCGTTGTAAAAACTTCTGTATTTAAATTACAGTTTTTATCTTTTGCCATTTTGGCAAGCATATCATTGCCCCGACGGCGAATATCTTCATAAAGTTTGCGTTGTTCATCGCCCATTTCGCAGTATAGGGTAATCTCCTGTTTAGGGGGCAATTCCTTGGCAACCTCGCTTTTGGTTCTTCTCTTGATAAACGGCGCAACTCGCATCATTAAGTCATTTTGCAACTCCAAATTTTCATCAATATTGCTGTAATAACGCTTGAATGAGGCAAAATTCCCCAGCATGCCATGGTGAAGGAAGTCAAAAATACTCCACAAATCCTCACTTGAATTCTCCAAAGGTGTACCGGTTAAAACGATCCGATGTTTAGAATAAATCGCCTTGCAATTGAGTGCATTGACCGTCCCCGGATTTTTAATATGCTGCGCCTCGTCC
>JAZRSP010000250.1:0-3571 GCA_045651565.1 Victivallaceae bacterium
CCCGTGTTATCGTTACATCCTGAAAAAGAAATTGAATTGCAAAGTCAATCTTCCTGTGATAAATTGAAAATAAGAACGCAGGAGGACTTATGCAAAAACAAAAATCAACACCGCCCTGGCGAAGCAAATTAACGCTATACCAAGACGAAAAGTCAAAGATTTTAAGGAATATTTTCTTGTGATAGTTGCAGAAGAGGTTTGAAAACATGAATTTTTGGTGCTATATTACGAATAACAAAGAGTCATTAATAAAAATCAGGAACGATCATGAAAATCTGTTACAATAAACTTTGGAAGCTTTTAATAGATAAAAAACTCAAAAAAACTGAATTGAAGAGAATTGCCGGAATAAGTTCGGGTTCTCTTGCTAAACTCGGAAAAGATGAAAATGTGTCGTTGGAAGTCTTGCAAAAAATCTGTATTGCTTTGCAATGTGATATCGGAGATATTATGGAAATGCGAAAGATTGCAGATGAAAACACTTGCACTGGACTGGAGAAATAAATATGGCAAAGAAAACAAAGGTTGAAAAACCGCTGAATATAGATGATATTCTCTTTAAGTGCCGGGATATTCTCCGGCAGGCGAAAAACTCCGGTTCTTTTTTTGAGAAGCGGGACTTGATGCTGACTTTGATTTTTCTGCGTTTTATCGGTGAAAAATACGAAGATGGTGTACAAGTCCTGAAAGATAAACTCGTGTCAGAAGGACTGGACCCCAATGATCCGGCTATCTTTGCGGCATTCTTTGAAGATGCAACTTTTGCTGATGGTACATTTCCGCTTCCGCCGGAAGCACAGTGGTCAACGATCATCAATTCTCCTTCAAATGAGTTGAATGTCAATCTTGATAAAGCGTTACGACAAATCTCCACCGATGTTCCCGCATTGCGCGGATGTTTTGTTGAAGGTACGTTCATCACTCGAAACCTTGCTCCAAATGATATTAAAAAAGTTGTCGATGAGGTCAACAAAATTTCCCATAAGCAGTTTGGTGAACACCGGGACTTGATCGGTTATGTTTATGAATATTTCCTGAAAGAGTTTGCTGTCAATGCTACCAAAGAAGAAGGTGAATTTTATACTCCGCATGATGTTGTGCAGTTGATAGCCACGATGATCGAACCTTTTGACGGTACATTGTATGACCCTTGCTGCGGTTCGGGGGGTATGTTTATTCAGAGTACTGACCTGATCAAAGCCAAACAGGGCGATATCAGTAGGGTGAATATTTACGGACAGGAAAAAGAACCTGCCACCTATCGTCTGGCAAAAATGAACCTTGCACTGCGTGGACTCAGCCATAATATGGGAGCAGAGGCGGACAGTACCTTTACCAATGATCTGCATAAAGGTATTGTGTTTGACTATATTATGGCAAATCCGCCATTCAATCTGAAAGACTGGTATAACGATAATTTGAAAAACGATTCCCGCTGGGCTGATTTCAAAACCCCACCGGAAAGCAACGCCAACTATGCGTGGATTCTGCATATGCTTTCTCACTTGAAAGCATCCCACGGAGTTGCTGGATTTCTGCTTGCCAATGGCGCATTGGGTGATGATGACGGAACCGCTCCGCTTATCCGCCAGAAACTTATTGAACTGGATCGTGTGGAAGCGATCATTGTACTGCCGAGAGAGTTGTTCATCACCACAGATATCAGTGTAACTATGTGGATTCTGAACATGAACAAAAAGGGCGGCACATACCATGGCAGAAAACTGCGTAACCGTGAAAAAGAGATCCTTTTTATGGATTTGCGTCAATGGACTGAAAATCCGGTTAAAGGCGAGCAGAAGAAAAAAGTCCTGCTGAAAACCGATCAAATCGAACGGGCTGCTGAAATTTACCACAAGTGGCAGTCGGAAGGCACTGACGGCGCGACCTATGCTGTTCCGGAACTTTACAAATCGGTTCATTTTGATGAGATCAAAAAGAACAATTTTTCTCTGGTTCCCAGCCGTTATATCGAATTTGTGGATCGTGACCAGTCGATCGACTATGAAAAAGTTATGTCCGAAGTGGCAGAAAAGGTATCAGAGATCCTTGCCCGTCAGGAAGTGAACCGCACAGCTCTGAAAAATGCTTTTGCCGCATTGGGATATAAAACGGGGGACGGCAAATGACTCCGATAAAAATATTTGTCAGCAGTGTACAGCGTGAATTTGCTGAAGAACGGGCAATGTTAAGTGCCTATATTCGCAATGATGTTCTTCTGGGCAAATTTTTCGATGTGTTTATCTTTGAGGAATCACCGGCACAGGCGGCATCGGCACAGGAAGTTTATCTGGAGCAAGTGCGCAGATGTGATATTTACCTGGGAATATTCGGCAATGAATATGGTAATGTGGATTCAGAAGGTATTTCGCCGACAGAAAGAGAATATGACCAAGCCGCAGAATTGAGCAAGCCCCGCTTGATATTTATTAAAAAAGACTCAGATAATTGCCGGGATAAACGGGAAAAAGCTCTTATTGCCAAAGCTGAAAACGAAGTTGTCCGGAAATCATTTACTGATATCAATGGTTTGAGAACGGCTGTTTACGCTTCATTGATCCGCTATCTGGAACATAAAGAAATCATCCGTATGTTTCCTTTTGATGCTTCAAAAGACACAACTGCAACGCTTGATGACCTTGACGAAGAGAAAATTCGTGACTTTATCTATACTGCTCGACGCAAACGGAATTTCCCGCTTGCGGTGGAGACCCCGCCCGAAAAACTGCTGACTCATTTGGACTTGATCGATGATGACGGCAAAATAAAAAATGCTGCTGTTCTGCTCTTCGGTAAGAAACCGCAAAAATATTTCATCAC
The DNA here is from genome assembly GCA_045651565.1 of Victivallaceae bacterium. GTDB lineage: Bacteria > Verrucomicrobiota > Lentisphaeria > Victivallales > Victivallaceae > RGIG5270. Next base: position 2,821 of record JAZRSP010000250.1, read on the forward strand.
TTCTGAAGTCAAGTGTATTCAGTTTTTCGGCAATAAAGTGGAAAAACCGCTTCCGGCGTATCAAATCTATAAAGGCGATGTTTTTTCGCTTGTTGATCAGGCAACCAGTTTTGTGATGAGCCGTTTGAATAATTGGACGGGGACTCGCAACGAAAACGGTACGGCAAGTATCCCCACCCGCCCGGAGTTGCCGATGGAAGCCGTGCAGGAAGCCATTGTCAACGCTGTATGCCATCGGGATTACCGGAGCAATGGCAGTGTGCAGGTAATGCTTTTCCGCAATCGTCTGGAAATCTGGAATCCGGGCATATTGCCATTCGGGTTGACGGTCAAAAAATTGTACGAAGATCACAAATCCATCCCAGCCAATCCCCTGCTTGCGGAACCGATGTATTACAAGGGCTATATTGAGAAAGCCGGGACGGGGACTGAAGATATTGTATCAAAATGTCAGGCATATGGTCTGCCGACACCGCTTTTTCAACAGGATGAGGATTTCCGGGTAGTGATTTACCGTCCTGAAATTGAAATAAGGGAGCAAGTCACTGCACAGGGAGTAAGTGAGGGACCAAGTCAGGCACTAAGTCAGGCATTAAGTGACGCACTAAGCCAGGCATCAGGTCAAGCCGTGAGTCTCGCTCTTGAAGAAGGGATTAAGCCGGAGATCATAATTACCATTTTGGGATATTGTCTGCCAGCCCGAAAAATGGCTGAAATACTGGTAAAAACAGGCTATTCCGACAGAACAAAA
>JAZRSP010000251.1:0-2593 GCA_045651565.1 Victivallaceae bacterium
AATTGGTCTCTGTTGAGATATGTTGACTTAATTTCAGGAGAAAAACAGTAAGATAGCAAAGCTTATTCAAGCAGATTATCAGCATAATGTTGTTCGTTTTAAGCTCAAGAAACAGAGTTTTATCTGTCTGCAAGTTATAAATTCTTTACAGATTTTCAGCAAAAGAATCAACAAGATTTTTTGAAAAAAATTCTTGCCAGGAATGCGGTATCAAACATTGAGTCTTATTTGTGAAAAAACTGGCTTATTCGTTAAAAACCGTCAAAGAAGATTTGAATTGCTTTTTCTTGTATGCTATATTACAGCAGAGAGTGAATACAGGAGCTTGCTATGCCAGAATTGAATCAGCCTAAATTTGAACGAATGCTAACTGTCGCAGATGTTTGTGAATATTTGTCTGTTACAAATGAAACAGTCTATACTTGGATAAAAAAGACAGATATTCCCGCTCTTCGGGTGGGCAGAAAATGGCTTTTTGATAAAACAGAACTTGATCAATGGATAAAATCCGGGAAAGGAGCAGATAAATGATTACAGAAAAAGAACTTGATGTACTGATCTCCAGTGTCGAAACTTTCCGGATTGAAAAGACTGTTTCTACTACCAACATGGATAAATTCTGTGAAGCGATCTGTGCTTTTGCCAATGATATGCCCAACAGCAAGCTGAACGGATATCTTTTGATCGGCATTACTGATGACGGCAAGCGTTCCGGATTGAAAGTTACTGATGAGCTATTGAAGAAAATATCATCAATCCGTTCTGATGGCAATATTCTTCCGATGCCGGTTATGAGCGTGGAAGTTTTTTCTTTCAATGACGGTGATGTGCTGGTTGTGGAAGTAACACCTTCCAATCTGCCGCCCGTCCGTTACCGGGGGAGAACTTTCATCCGTATCGGTCCCAGAAAAGATTTGGCTACCAGAGAGGAAGAAGAGATTCTGACCGAACGCCGCAGCTATAATTTTCCGACCATGGATAATACGCCCTGTTGTCAGGCTACTCTGGAAGATATTGATCAGGATTTGTTTACCAAATACTATCTGCCCAAAGCCGTTGATGCGGGAATCGTATCTAAAAACAACCGTTCTGTTAAAGAATGGATGATTTCTTTGCGGCTTTACAGCAAGGTCTATGATTGTCCGACCAATGCGGCACTGCTGCTTTTCGGTACAGATCCCCGCCGCTTCATGCCCGGAGCTTATGTCCAGTATGTCAGATGGGATGGTATGGACAATGCTTCGGCAATCATGAACCAGCGGATGTTTCAGGGTAATCTCTGTGAAATGCTGCCGCAACTGGATGCTTTTATTGATATGGCTATCGTTCAGAAACGCCCGATTCCGGTTTCAGCGTTGCGGGAGGAAATCGTTTGCAATTACCCCAAGTGGGCACTGCGTGAAATCCTGATGAACGCAATTATGCACCGGGATTACAACGGCAATGCTCCGATCAAGTTTTATCAGTATCCGGATCGGATCGAAATCATCAATCACGGCGGGTTGTATGGCAAAGCCAGACCGGAAAACTTCCCGACAGTGAATGACTACCGCAATCCGGCAGTTGCCGAAGGAATGCAGATCCTCGGTTATGTCAATATGCTTAATCACGGCATCCCGGAAGTTCAACGTGAATTGGAAGAAAACGGCAATGGTAAGGCTGTTTTTACCATAGACCGTATCACCGTTTTTGAAGCCAAACTTATGGAATCCGGCAAGTGGCGCAGTGCGGTTGCCAACAATCCGGATAAGTTACCTGATAAGATAAAAAATGTGCCTAATCAGCAGGGAAATGTGTCTAATCAGTTGCCTAATGCATTAAAAGCAATGTTGGCGTTAATTTCCCGGAATCCCCAGATTACATATGATCAACTTGCGGAAGAATTAAATATCAGCCGTGAAACTGTCCGACGTCATATTGGTAAATTGCGTGATGACTACAAGGTTATTTCAAGGTTTGGCAAGACAAAGGGGTACTGGATAATACATACAAAGTAATTATTGTCACAATCTTAATTACAATATTACTCTATTCATTCTTCGACCCGGCAATTGAAAGTCGGGTTATTTTTTATTCTCAAAACGCTATAAAATCGGAAATATTATTATTTTTCTTCTTGTAATTACAATTTACGGTGATATATTAGGGGTACTGCGGTAGTGTGGAATAGTGTCTGCATTTTTCCGTAGGGCTAATTGACAACCGTTATATTTCAGCAAATACGCATGGAAACCGACCAAGTAAAAATGATGTTTGCAATGAAATGGATGAAATGTGCCGGTAGGATTACTGTATACACAGGTCTTACCGGGCGCTTCTTCGTGTTTTCATTGCGGGCTCTTGGTCGGGCCTCCATGCGTGACGCTTGGAAGCGTTCGGTTTTTATTTTGAACGTTACCAAGCAGGCTGGATTTCGCAGCAGAAAGTTGTGGAATCGGCATGCTCGCTAAATTTTAGGGGATTTCCGATCATGAGAACGATAACTGCTTCGACAGCATTTAAGATGCCGCTTTACGGCATCAGTTTCCCGCTGTCCGCATGTTCGGTATCCTCTACAGTTTTTCGGAACACTGAAAAACTGTCTTGCGCGAAC
>JAZRSP010000252.1:0-1099 GCA_045651565.1 Victivallaceae bacterium
GTGTAACGCCTATAATAAGGTGATGCCGTTTCTGTTTCAGAAAATCGATGATTACACGGAGTTGCTGCTGCCCGATGATTTGATGAAAGAGAACTCCATACTTATGAAGACCCGTGATGCCATTACCGAAGATGTGGCTGCGGACGGTGTGGAAGTTATCGGCTGGCTCTATCAATTCTATATTTCCGAGAAAAAAGATGAGGTGATGGGCAAAACCGTAAAGACCGAAGATATTCCGGCGGCGACCCAGCTCTTTACTCCGGATTGGATCGTGCGGTATCTGGTTCAGAACTCTCTGGGGCGGCTGTGGATGCTTAACCACCCCAACTCCAAGTTGGCGGATGAAATGGAATACTATATTCCGCCGACGGAAGATGACAAAGATTTTCTGGAAGTGAGATCCCCGGAAGAATTGAAAATCTGCGATCCCTGCTGCGGTTCTGGACACATGCTGACCTATGCCTTTGATCTCTTGGTCAAAATTTATGAAGAAGAGGGCTACGACCGCCGGAAGATTCCGACACTGATATTGCTCAAAAATCTGCATGGGGTGGAAATCGACACCCGAGCCGGAGAATTGGCGGCATTTGCTCTGACGATGAAAGCCAGAGAATATGACAGCCGATTCCTGCGGCGAGAGAATGCTCCATATCCGCAAATATGCGTCTTGCAGAATATCGCTTTTGATGAAGGCGAAATTCCGCAGTACATGGATGCTATCGGGCATGATCTTTTTACGGAAAGCTTGCAGCAGACATTGCACCAATTTACCCAAGCGGATTGTTTTGGCTCATTGATCGTTCCCAAGATCAGCAATGCTGCCTCGATTATGGATGTTTTAACAGAAAGAGGAGTGGAAGCTGAACTTTTCCTTGCCAAAGTCCATGACAAAGTTTTGGATGTAATCAATCAGGCAGACTATCTTTCACAGAAATACCATGTGGTAGTGACCAATCCCCCGTATATGGGCGGCAAGGGGATGAATGCAGACTTGAAACGCTTTGCTGAACGACTTTATCCCGACAGCAAATCCGACCTTTTTGCCATGTTTATTGAGCGGTGTTTGGAGTTGGTGCAGCATCAGGGAACGATTGGTATG
>JAZRSP010000253.1:0-3605 GCA_045651565.1 Victivallaceae bacterium
GAGTGGCGTCGAAAATCTCCGTTAGTTGGCAAACCGTGGCAAAAGCTTTGTGGGGTCACTCCGTAAAAAAACGGAGGGACTCCCCTAAGATTTTGCCACATTAACAAACACCAAACCGCTTCCAAGCTAACCAAACTCACAAGTGCCCCAGTCCAGAACTTGTTCTGGTTGCAGGGGGTATGGGGGGCTGCAACCAAGCCACCCATAAAAAAAGGCGGCGTTAGCCATTACCCTATAAAAAAAGAACCTCTCAAATTTTTTGAGAGGTTCTTTAAAAGTCTTAATTACTTTTGTAATTCTGCTTGCAGTTCTGCATCGGCGGCTTCAACCATTGCGGTTTGTGCAGCACGGAACTCTTTAAGTTTGGCGGCAATTTTGCTATCGCTGAGAGCCAAAATACTTGCAGCATAGAGTGCAGAATTTTTACCGCCCGCCTTACCGGCAGTAACTACGCCGACCGGTATTCCCGGGGGCATCTGCACCATAGCGAGCAATGCGTCTACGCCTTTGAATGGTTCTGACGGAATCGGAATACCGATAACCGGCAAAGTTGTTTTAGCTGCGATGACACCGCCCAAATGTGCAGCCATACCTGCGGCACAAATGATAACTTTGACACCATTTTCTTCGGCTTTTTCTGCAAATTCAGCAGCGGCATCGGGGGTACGATGAGCAGACATCACGCGGACGACATAAGAAATTCCGAAATCATCAAAAACGCCTAATGCGCCTTTGACAGTATCAAAATCACTTTTACTGCCCATAATTACGGCAACTTGTGCTTTTTCACTCATAATTTTTTACTCTTCACTTGCTTCTGCGTTTTCAGCTTCCAAAGCCGCAGCTTTTTCTGCTTCAAGTTCTTCAGCAGTCGGGATTTCGTAGCTCAAAAGACCTTCTGCAATTTCCAACAAAGCAATATCCAAAAACTCCTGATCGTCAGTTTTGATCATCGGTCTGGCACCGAGAGCCAATTGTCTTGCTCTTCTTCCGACCACGATAGAAAGGACTTGGGGGTCAGTAATTTGCTTTTTAGCTCTGCTCAAATAATCATTGTTCATAACTTTTCCTCTTACTTTATAGGTTTATCTCAAAAAATCAATCAAGAGTTTCCTCTCAAAAACGAGAGGAAACTCTGAATTTTTCAATTATTTTCGACGATTAATAGTCGATAACGTCACGATGGTTGTCGATAACGGTTTTGTCATCAGACATAATGCGCAAGTAACGCTTTTCGAATTCAAATTCGCCGTCGATGATGTAGCGTTCTGCCAAAGCCTCACGCTCTGCGCACTTCAAAGCGTCACGGAGCATAAGCAAGCCGACGAAAACATAAGTTTCGTTTTCGACCAAAGAACGAGCCATCAAATCGTGATAAACGGGATCTTTTTTCGCAGCGACGAAAGCAACTGCTTCTTCCTGTTTAGCCAACATAGCTTTTACCTTGTCAGCCAAGCGAGCAAGTTTGCCCTCAAAAGGAAGTGCAAGAAGTTCGTTAATGCGTTCAGTATTATCACGCTGAATCACACCGCCAATTGCCGCAACAATCTGCAACTGGGTAGTACCTTCATAGATATTGGTAATACGAGCATCACGATAGTAACGCTCAACCGGGAAGTCTTTCATATAACCGGTACCGCCATGAATCTGAATTGCATCATAAGCGACCTGATTAGAAATTTCTGTTGCGAGAGCCTTACACATCGGGGTCAAAACAGCAGCGACCTTGTTGTAATACTTCTGTTTAGCCTTTTCTTCGGGAGTAAGGGTGCCTTTTTCTGCGAGAGCATTGTAAGCACTTCTCAAATCAACTGCACGGGTTGTTTCATAAAGCAAAGTACGAGCTGCAACGACTTTTACTTTCATAGAAGCAAGCATGTCGTAAATTGCGGGAAACTGGTCGATAGACTTTTTGAACTGCATACGCTCACTTGCGTATTTTTTAGCTTCACGGTAAGCAGCTTCGGCAATACCGACAGCCTGCGCACTGATTGCCACGCGAGCACCATTCATCAAACTCATAACATACTTGATCAAACCGAAACGGCGTTTACCGCAAAGTTGAGCAGGTACATCATTGTATTGGAGTTCGCAAGTTGCAACACCGTGGATACCGAGTTTATTTTCGATACGGCGAACGACCAACTGCGGACATTTTTCAGCGATGAACATAGAAAGACCGCGACCGTCAGAAGTACCCTCTTCTGAACGAGCCAAAACCAAATGCACATCAGCGCAACCATTGGTAATAAAACGCTTCATACCATTCAAGTACCACTGACCGGTTTTTTCGTCCTGCCATGCACGCAAACGAACTGACTGCAAGTCTGAACCGAAATCAGGTTCGGTCAAGTCCATTGAACCATCATATTCACCGGTTGCAAACTTGGGCAAATACTGTTGACGCTGTTCTTCATTACCGAATTCACAGATAGTTTCAGCGATATCCTGCAATCCGAAAAGATTCTGCAATGAAGCATCAGCACGAGAAACCATTTCAGTCATCATGGTATAAACGGTAGCCGGGAAATTCAATCCGCCGTATTCGTGGGGGAGAGTAACACCTGCAACGTCAGCCTGGGCAAGTTCTTTCAAGTTCTTCTGGGTCAACTCATGATAAGTAACTACGCCGTTTTCGAAATGGGGGCCCTCTTCGTCAACGATGGTTGAACGGGGCGCGATATTTTCGCCGGTAATTTCACCTACAACTTCGGCAACTCTGATATAGTTATCGAGAGCGTCCTGATAGTTCAAGGGAGCGGTATCGAATTTTTCCGCTTTGGTATAATTTTCTTCTTTAAGACCTACAGCCTCGACAAGGTCAATATTTTCCAAAGTAAATTGGAGGTCTTTATTATCTTTGTAAAAGTTAGACATGATATTTATCTCCTGTTACTTTTATGCTTTTGCCTTGAAGGCTTTGATCATTTTAGGAATAACGTCATTCAAATCTCCGACAATTGCATAGTGAGCAACTGAGAAAATCGGAGCGTGCGGGTCAGTATCAATTGCGATAATTTTCTTCGCATCAGACATACCTGCGGTGTGCTGAATTGAACCTGAAATACCTGCACAGATATAAAGACGGGGACGAACGGTAACACCGGTCTGACCGACCTGGTGGTCATGGCTGATCCAGCCGGCGTCAACTGCGGCACGAGAAGCACCGACTTCACCGCCGAGGGCTTCTGCGAGGTCATAGATAAGTTTGAAGTTTTCTTTTGAACCAACACCATAACCGCCTGCAACGATAATTTGAGCGCCTTTCAAATCAACTTCTTTATCTTGACGGACTCTTTCGAGAACCTTGATAACGGTATCTGCATCACTCAACTGTGGTTTAACACGAACGAGTTCACCTTTGCGAGAAGCATCAGGAGCGTCCATTTTCATAACGCCTTCACGGACGGTAACCATCTGCGGGTCGTCCCAAGTATTAACGATCGTAGCGATAATATTACCGCCGAAAGCCGGACGAATCTGCATGAGCTTATTGGTGTAGCTCTTCTTATTAACTTTGTCCTCAAAGTCATCAATCTGCAAGTCGGTACAGTCAGCAGTCAAACCTGCCAATTTTTCAGATGAAACACGGGGAGCAAGCTCTC
>JAZRSP010000254.1:0-2177 GCA_045651565.1 Victivallaceae bacterium
CCCTTACAATTATTGATGCTGAAAAATCAGCGGCAAATATTCTTCTTGTTCTTCTGGGGCCAATTTATGGCTTCCTTTTATTCCTTGCTCCTGTATTGTGCCTTGTACTTTTCTTCTGGAGCATGGGGGAACTTATTTGGATGATCCGCAGAAAGTTTAAATCGGAAAAAGCTCAAAAACTGAAAGAAGATTTTGCCGCCAGAACAGGTTTGCAGATTTTATTGTTGTTGCTGATTGTGTTTGGCTGGTGGGAATTTGTGATAAGGATCAGTGTGTGAATCAGGGAGATGCAAAATGAAAAAATTGTGGGCATTTGTTCTGGGGGCTGCGGCAAGCTCCGCATTATTAACTGGAGCTGTTGTTGCAACGGTTTTCTGGGCAATCATCAGCGTAATCATAAATGGCGGTCATCCGTGGCCCTATGATAATTCGGGGGAATCCCTGCCGGATTTTTTATTCTTTTTGCTGCAACGGTGGTGTTTCTGTTTCGCAAGAGTCCCTTTGTGATAAATTCCCTGAAACAGTTGATATTCTACCTTGGCATGTTGTTCGGCACTGCCGCCTTTGCCATTACCTTATTTTTACTGGTGACATTTGCCCAGCAGATGCCGTATTAAAACTTAGCTGTTAAAGTCAGGATCAGTCGTTTTTACAGCTTGCTTTGAATATATTTCACCGCATCTTTTAAGGTGAACTCCTGAAAGAATTTGGGCGCATCACTGTCGGGAATTGTGATTTTAAAGTGTTCTTCCAACCCCATGATGAATTCCACATCTTCCAGAGAATCCCCGTCCCAGAAATCCATCAATGCCATGGGATCATTGGGGTAAACCATCATATTTTCTGGGCGGTCCATTTGCTCTATGATGATCTGACGGATCGCCCAGGCAATTTCCGCTTCCTCTCTGGTAGCCCAGTAAGAAATAAATAATTCCCGGTCAAACAGGGGGCGAATCGTTGGATCGCTCAAATATGCAGTAACTTTGCCGCTGTCAAGCTGCTGCAATACACCATCTTTATAAGAAAATAACTTTTTGATTTCTGCCGGAAGCTCTGGAGGCGTATTTATGCCAAACGCCATGTCATCAGACTCCGACATCCATCGCGCAATATACTGCCGGATAAATCCACCGAAAGTACGGACATCGGCTTGAGCAATCAAGGGGTACTTTGCAAGCATCTCCGAAGGGATAAATGCAAGCAGTTCATCCTCCGGATAAATCAGATGTCCGATCTGCCATTCACGCAAAAAAGAAAGGGCGTATCTTGCTTCAAGCGCATTGGAATAATGACGGGCAAGATGATTGCACTGCCCCGAATCATTACCATCAAAAGCCGGACGGTTGGCAAGTTCAGGAGAGTGGTTACGGTCAATCGCTTTGCGTTGACGGGAAACCATCCAACTGTAAAGAGTCAGCAGCACGAGGGGCAAAATGGCAATAATCAAACAGAACAGAGAAGCATTCCGGAAACCGCCCAATCCAACGATGCCGCCAACGATCAGCACCGCAATCGCAAGAGCTTCGCTGTAATCAATATGTTTTTGATTTTGCACCAACTTGTTCCAGAAAATGTTCAAATCCAATGCCTTGCCTGTTCTTTTCAAAGGGATACCATCATAGTGTAATTGTTCAAGCTCAAACATCCCGTCAGGGAAAGGTTCGGCAAAGAATAATGGCTGAATCCCGTTTTTGCGGCGGCAGAAAAGTATCGCAAACAATATCAATACACCGAACCAGATCCATGATCCCCATTTGCCCCAATGAGGAAACGATCCGATCAAACACCAGATGATAAGAAGCAATACACTTTTCCAATGCGGTCCATTCATTCAGAAAGTCTCCAGCAGAAGTACAAAATGCCTGCAATAAAGGCAATAGCAAAAATCAAGAACAATATTTTTACCCACTTCGAAACTTCCCGGTCAGCTCCAAGTTTGTTTGCCTGATCTCCGAACAGCATTGTAAAAAACTCAGCAATGATTTCAATAAGAATGTCCATTACTTGCTCCTTTTAGCCAGCTTATAGCCATAAAAACACTCTCCTTGCGAGTTCAGTGTGTCAGTATAATATACTGTCTGCCAAAGAATTTTTAAATTACATATATAAACGGTTTTGAATTTTCTTCAAAAAAAAGCACCGTTGTATTTATACACCGGTGCTTTTGAAAAATACTC
>JAZRSP010000255.1:0-4054 GCA_045651565.1 Victivallaceae bacterium
CCTTTGTTTCCATGGTTTCCAACGGGTCTTTTTCCAAATCTTCTGCCATAAAATAATCTCCGATATTTTTGTAATGGTTATTAAAATGTTATATATATGTAATATATATAAATTACTCATAAGGCAATATATACCGAAAATGCAAAAATTCAAGTGAATTTCTGCATTTTTGAGGAAAAAAATGTGATTTTTTTATTATTTCTGATTAATCAAGGAAATCAGCAAGAGTTTCATCACCGATATAGATATTTTCGATTACCGGAATTTTGTTTTTTATTTTGATGATAACATATGCTTTTTCACGGATTTTGTTATCATTAAGCGCGCGTTCTGCTTTGGGAGCGAGTGCTTCATTCATATAGAATCGAACAATATGAATTCTTGGATTAAGTGCTATAATGTTGCTTGTTGCAAAATTATATTTGTTCTCGTATTCGACATCCCAGCGATTCATAATTCCACGCATTACGATTGCATCATCGGGATATTTTTTATCCAAGTCAAACGATATTTCTTTGATATATGCAAAGCCGTCTTGGTCTTTGTCGAGCAGTATATCGACCGGTAAATTTCTTTGATTGTACTTGTCGTCATTTTGCGGAAAAATCTTATCATGCGGGGCAGGTTCGGGCAATTTATAACTTCCGAAGTTTAAGTCAATATTGACAAATCTCCCTCTGAAAGCATCATAGGGGTCGAAAGCCCTCAATTTCATTTTTATTTCCTTCCCGTCATCAATTATTGCCTGATACTTTACAATTTGGATAATCGGCACCGAAAAGGCCGCAATAATTGAAAAAACAAGGAGGGTGATTCCGATAAGAAAGTAATTCTTTTTCATTTTTACGCCTCCTTTGCGGGTTTTTTGAATTTCTTATTGACAATGAGGTTCAGGGCGATAAAGCCGATACCAGCAACAATGAATGCTACGCCTCTGGCAATAATTGAGAGATCACTGCTGAAAAAGTAGTTGAAAATTAACCCTATAACCAAAATTACTGCCGCATTCAGACCGAGCATGCTTTTTATCTTGCTGGCGTGGAAAATTCCGTAAATTCCAACCAGTCCGCTGAAAATTAAAAGTAGAAATTTCACAATTATTTCAGCTTCATTTGAGATTAGATTTAGAGCCATGATTATGCACATTACTATCGGTGCGAAATAGAAGCCGTTTTTGCGTTTTATTGCTGTATAAACAGTATATACAAATCCTGTGCCAACCATGAGCAGCCACCCGATATTACGAGTTGATACATCTAATTTGTTGCTTAAAGATAAGTTTTCATCCGGGTTAGAGTATAACAAAAGTACCCACAATAGTGCAATATAGCCTCCAACCATAAAAATATTGGTGAAAAAGTTATGTTTCTTTTTAAGTTCACAGCCAAGCACAAAAATTCCACTGATTGCTAACGGAAATAATGGTACAGTAATATCGCTTTTAGGTGCGAATATTATTAAATATTGTATCATAAGTGCCACAGTAAAAATTTGGAAAACAATCATCTGATTTTTAATTTTATCAGCGATAATATTATACAAAAGCAAGCCGAATGGAATGAAACACAGACAACTTGCAATAATAGACGTTTGTGTAGTGCTCATTGAGAAATTTATTGGATAGAAAAAGTAGATTGCACTTAAAATTAAAACTCCGAGTCTGCTTCGAAGCAGCAGTACAAAAGGTACTGTTAGAATAAACCAGATTTGCAAAAAGTCAAATATTGTCCCACCAAGATTATAGACTTGTGAGACAATTGCAATTGAACTTGCTATAGCTGCAGATTGGATAATTGTGGCACTCTCTCTTGCAGCTTCACCTTTACTAAAAGCGTAAAGTACAAAAATAGAGTTCAAAAAGAGTGGAATAAATGCCATGCACAACCGAGTCAAAGTGTTGAATTTGTCCCAATTATGGGCAAGAATCAAACAACACCCAAGCCCGACAAGCAAAGCTCCTATCGATATTAAAACAAGGGTCAAAACTTTGTTTTTACCAACTTTTTTGTCATCCAATTGAGAGTGATAATAAGTTTCAAGTTTTTCTTTGTATTCAAGATTGATTAAATCGAGAGATAAAAGTTTAGGAAGTTCACTTAAAATAAATTTTACATTGGATTCATTAATTTTATCTGCCATAATAGCCTCCATGTTTAATTATATGTAAAAGTTATTCGACATTGAAAGATTCAATAATTTCTTCAAGTTCGATTGCTGCGTTTTCCCATTCTTCGGTTTTTTGAGCAATTTTGGTTTGAATGTCAAAAAGTTCACGATTAGTCATCTGGAAATTGATATTGGCATTGACATCGGCAAGCAGAAGTGCGAGTTCTTCCTGACGAGCTTGCAATCGTTCCAAATCCTTTTCGATTCGGATAACTTTTTTCTCAACATCCTTTTTGGCGTCGGCGAGTTTTTGGCGTTGTTTTGCTCTTTCCCGACGGCGTTCTTTGCTGTCAAAAGTTCCATTATCCGAAGTGGAAACAGTCTTTTTTTGTTCTTTCGGGGTATCTTCAATATTGTTTTTTCCAAGTTCAGCACTTTTGGTCAAATAATAATCGTAGTTGCCGAAATATTTGCGGATTTTCGGCCGTTCCATTGCAATAATAGTATTGGCGACATTGCGGACAAATTCAATATCGTGACTTACCAGACAGACAGTTCCCTGATATTCGGTTAAGGCTTTTTGCAATAACTCTCGTGCGGCAATATCGAGGTGGGTTGTCGGTTCATCCAAAATCAATAGGTTAGGGGGATTGACAAAAATTCTAGCAAAAGACAGACGGATTTTTTCACCTCCGGAGAGGACTTTGCATTGTTTGGATGCGGCTTCGCCGGAGAAACCGAATGCGCCCAAAATATTCATTAAATTATTCTGCGATGCACCTGCCTTTAAGTTTGCACGCACAACATCATAAACACTCATTTCGTCTTCCAGGATGTCTTTGAATTCCTGCGCTTGATAACCGACAACAACATTGTGCCCGATCACCACTTTGCCCGATTGCGGAGCAAGTTTGCCGACCAGAAGTTTGAGAAGCGTGGTTTTACCCATGCCGTTGTACCCGATAAAAGCGATTTTATCGCCATTGTCAATTGCAAGATCAACATTACTGAAAATCGGATTGTTTTCATTGTTGGGATAGTGAAAACTTAAATGCTCAATTCTGGCACTTTCACTACCGCAGGGAGGCGGTTCGGGGAATTTGATCATGCCGCTGTATGAGAGGTCGTCAGGAACTTCAATATCCTCCATTTTGTCAAGGGCTTTCTGCCAACTTTTTGCTTGAGATGCTTTGGAGCTTTTTGCACGGAATCGGTCGATTGTCCGTTCGAGGTGTTCTTTTTTGCGGTCGCTGTTTTTTTTAGCGGCGATAAGGGATTGCATTTTTTCTTCACGATTTTTGCGGTAATAGTCGTAATCACCGGCATAACGATTCACCTGACCGGCATTGACTTCCAGAGTTATATTGGTAAGTTTTTTGAGCAAAAATCGGTCGTGTGAAATCAAAATAAGAGTTCCGACATAACTTTTCAGGAACTTGCAAAGCCACTCAACCGCCGGGATGTCCAAATAGTTTGACGGTTCGTCCAAAAGCAATATATCAGGATTAGAAATCAAAACTCTTGCCAGCATCGCACGCATCTGCCAACCGCCGGAAAAACTTTTCAAAGGCTTATCAAAGTCTTCAATTTTAAAACCCAAATTGGTTAAAGCCGCTTCGGCATCACTTTTGAGTGTGTATGCGCCCAAGTGTTCGTATTCAGTTTGTAGCGAACCGTGTTGCTTCAAAAGAGAATTTTTGCGTTCCTGTGTGAGATTGGAGGTACTGTTTAATTCATGTTCAATATTTTTCAGTTTTTCTGCAATAACTTTCAATTCAGGGATTGCATCAGCAGTGAAATCCAATAAACTTATACTGTCGCTTCCGGCAGGGAGTTGCTGTTTCATGTAGCCTATTCGCATATTTTTTGGGATAATAATTTCGCCGGAATCGGGAGAAATTTCCCCGATAATCATGTTCAAAATGGTACTTTTACCCGCTCCGTTCGG
>JAZRSP010000256.1:0-2076 GCA_045651565.1 Victivallaceae bacterium
TTAAATGCGAAAAATCAGAGTATTCGCCTGAAACGATTTTGCATATCACTATTGCACCGCAGAATATAAGTCTGTTTTGCTTGATTTATCTTTGTTTTGCGGTGATGATGGGAATTTTGTTTTTATGTGTCGGAACGTGGCAGGCTGTTATTCCCTTGGGAATGAGCGTATTTTTTTTCGTGATCCTTGCCATCTGCCGTTCGGCTGCCGAAAATGAAGTACCCCAAATCCGTCAGGCGTTTGGAAATACTTTGCGGAAATTTGAAGAAAAATATTGCGGAGAAGATCATGCTTGAAGATGGAATATTACTCTTTTTCATTGCTCTCCCGGCGATCATTGCATGGTCGGTGCCGCAGTTGCGGAAGCGGAACGGCAGTTGCCTGATTGCGCTCAAAACCGTCCCGGCGGGAATTTTGGCATTGTTCTTCGCTGATAAATTGCTCTCTTGGTTCTATCGGCGGCTTTGCGAAAACAAATTTGAAAATATTCCAAACTTCCACTTCTCCATAAGAGTTTGGATTCCCATTGTTATCGCACTCTTGGCAATTACGGTGAGCGGTTGGCTCATCCATAAAAAATTCAGGGTGGAAAGCCGATATAATCCATTGCCATCGTTGCTGCTGTTTTTCCCGTCTTTGCTGGCGGTTTCCATCTTGGGCTTTATGATCTCGGCAATGTTATTCAGTACCAACGGCGGATATCGAAGCGAATGGCGTTCTATTTATCTGCCGAAAGAAAACAGTGTCCGGTTCGCTTTTGAAAATCAATCCATCCATCCCATGCTGGCAGAATACAACTATCGGCTGCGCTTTATCCGCAACGGGCAAACCTCTTATCAACAGCTATTTACCAACTGCGGCGGCAGAACACATTTCAATCTTTACCGTTTGAAAGACAGTCGTCTACTTTTCCGGGATAAGGATTGGGATTATATTGTTGATGTCAAAAACATAAAAGTTTACCGTCTGGAATCCAGTAGCGGCAAACAGTATATCGCCCCCGTGCCGAATGAAGAAATCAACTCCTGGAGCGGTCCGGAAGAAATGAATGGAAAAATCGTGATGCGTATGGGCGGACACAATGTTCCGGCAGAAGAAGTTTCCGGGATTCTTGACGGAATGGTTTATTACGGCTGTATCAAAGATAAATTTTACCCCGCCTACGAAAAGCCGGAAGAGAAAATACAAAAAATGCGGTGAACTATGAATATTCCGGATGATTTGAAAATCATCAGTTTGATTTATGAATATCGTTTTTTTGCATTGGTTCCTTTCTATACGGCATGGATGCTTGGCGGTTTTTATCTTCTTTTCCGCTTGAAAAAAATGTTTTTTCTCTGGCTCTTGATTTTTCCGCTTGTTCTTTCGCCCTTGTCAATCGCATTTGTTTACAGCGGCTGGCATTATCGGATGGAACTTTATGACCGGTTTGCGAAAACGCCCCACGGCTGGCATGATATTGACTGTATGCCGCCGGAAATCCGTGCTGAATACGCCAAGCACAATTATCATCCCCGCTTCCGTGATATGAAATCTATGGGAGTTGGAACAATCGTTCTGACACCATTGCTTTACGCTCTCGGCGGATTAGCATTTATTACAATTTCATCTATAAAAAGTTGGTTGAACAGGAGAAAAAAAGATGAAAAAGAAGATTGAATACCTGATTTCAATAGTCATTTCTCTGATCGTGCTTGAATTCGGGTTCATCAATGCGTTGGCGTGGTTTTGGTCTGGTTTTGAATGGTCGCCATTTGGATATGAAACTTGCGGAATGGAATTTTTAGCCATATTGCTGTTTGCCTGGCCAGCATTTATTTTCGGCTTACTGATAAGATTGGGTCTGCTTTTCCGCTGGAAATTCCCACATTATGTGTGGTATCTGCCGTTGATCCTATGTGGAATTGGCTCCTGCGCCTTTGCCAAATCTCTTGAAATGGGATTTTTCTGCATTGTTTCCATGCTTATATTCCCGATCGCAGATTTTTTCGGCATCAAAAAAGCAATCCGGAAAACTTGCATTCCGCAGTTGTACACGCCTGCGGGAGATGGTATATTACGCAAAGGATGATGAAT
>JAZRSP010000257.1:0-2682 GCA_045651565.1 Victivallaceae bacterium
CTTGATGATGCACAGCAACAGGAAATTGAAATTGGAGCAGAGTTCGCTGAACTCAAGAGCAAGTACGACAGGGCTTTTTATATTTATCTGCACCACCGGGATCTATGGGATAAACATTGCGCATTTATGCAAGTCGATAATCTTCCCAGCCGCCATTGGTGCAGATGTCCGAACCTTCCCAAATGCACACCGGCAACAGATAAGATGGCCTGTCAGGAACTTGGACGGCAAATTTCTGCTTTTTTCTGGCAAAAGCAGATCCGAGGCAAAAAATATATGATCGAATATCAAAAGCGCAACAACGACCTGCATTATTACTTTGTGTATTTGAGTGACTATGCAAACAGCTATGAAGCATGGAGCGAAAATTCCGAAGAGCTGGAACGCCGCAATGAAACCAGAGTTATCAATATGGTATTTGCCTACGATGAACACTTCGGCACTCTGGATACCTACAATTTGGGCGGCAAGAACATCGCCATCGTTTTGCAAAAGATTTTTTGCGATGCGGTGTTGGGACATAATCTGGTGGATAAACAGATTCTTAAAAGTGCATTTGACATTGATCGGCTTAAATATCGACAGAATATGCCGCACGCAATGCCTCATGTCGGAATAACCCGTGCATGGATAAACTGCCTTGAATTTCATCATTACGGAGCAGGAAAACGCCGGACACATCGCATGACGCTGGATGAGGTTATCCGTGATGATGAGATCTACTCAGTTATGGAACACGATCTTGACAGAGAAAATATCGCTCTGTCTCTGGTTTCCGTGCGTTTTGTCCGAGTTATGCTGGAAATTGAATTGAACGGAAACAAACGCCGTATGGCGATTGAATTGACAAGAAACAGCTGTACGCTGAAAAGCAATGCAGATGATTTGAGAAAAATCGGTGAACTTTTTATACAGGAGCATGAAATCGATGTGCAACCGAACCTCTTTTGAAAAACTGTTGGACTTTGGCTTTTCGCCGGATGTGATGGATCTTGACTATCCCAGCCTTGAAATAAACCGAATCAATCCGGAAGAATGGGCTGAATTAGGAATGTTGAAAAAACGCCCCATTGATAATATGGTGCGATGCCGGTACTGCGATACCTTTGTTCCAGTCAATGCGGCAGAAACAAAAAATGGTATTATCCTTCGTGCTGATTGTTATGAATGCGGATTGTATGAATTGTTTCCTGAAGAAACCGTTGTGTGGCGCGTTGATTACACTCCGGTTTTTCAAGCAACCAGAAAATCTCTGAACTGCTCCGGAGAAATTACAGAGATACTTCCACACATCCTGTGGAGTCTTGGCCGAGCCCCCATTGGTGGACAATCGCGGGAAATATTCGCTTGTGCCGGGATAAACAGTTATTATAATGATGAGATCATGAAGCATCTGCCGGAAGGAAAAACGCCGATATTGCTGATTTTCGGTGACAAAGTCTTTCCGCATAAGCTGGGTACGTTCTCTGCTGACAGAGTATTTAAGTTTTCCCATCTTGCCCGAATGGAAGATGGGAAGATTGTCTTTGATGCTTCCCATATCCATGCACAGGTTACTACATTGACTGCGTTGGAGGAGCCTCCAGTAAAGGTTCCTGGAAAAAACAGTAAAATAGGTGATCTTATAATCAAATTGAAGCAGGAACTCCGAGAGTATATGAAGGGAAATTATTCAGCTTTGTTACAAGCTGAACGCAGTAATACGGATTATGAATTCCCTGAACTGAAACAAAGTGATCTTGCCGTTATGTTTGATGTTCCCCGTGTATACATAAAACGAGCAATAGATCAAGATTTGGAACTGCGAACATTATTTGATGCAGCCAATAACCGCAACTCCACGATGGCATACGCCAGTAAAGCCCGTTTCTGAAAATTCTCTTCTATCGCTTTTTCGCCCGGATGACACCGGGCATTTTTTTTGCCCACGATGCGCCGTTTGGACACCCTTGTTACAAATGGCGTTTTTTTGTGTAACAAGAAAAAGAAATTTTCAAATTTTTTATCCTTACATATCAACGAGTTATAAAAATATTTTCTGTTACAGGCGTTTTTTTGTGTAACACGCCGGATTGGTCGAGCCCAACGCAATGGTGCTGCGGGCGATACCCCAAAGGAGAAAAAATGGGTCAGATCCCTATCAGAAAAGGAAAACAGGATATGGCAGAACTGGTGGTTGGGGAAGAAGTATCCTTTTTGCTGAAAAAAGACAGTGCAAAGGAATGGGAAACCAGAATGGAAATCTTACCTTCTCTGGATGCGCCTGTAAAGGCAGGGGAAAAGGTGGGAGAAATGATCTATCTGATTGACGGGAAAGAAGTAGGGCGTACAGCGTTGCTGACGGCAGAAAGCATAGAAAAAGCAGATATCGGCACCATGTTGGAGAGGCTTCTCAGACAATGGTTCTGACAGGAAAGATCCTTCGCATTTTTGTGAAGGATTTTTTTGAAAATATTTCCGAAGGATTTTTTGTCTGATGCAGAGTGAGTTTGTATGATTCTGCCGTTTTTGGGGGGAATAACGAGATGCAGAAGAGGAAAAAGTAACAGAGGGACGAAAGTGCGCATGGTTGTTCCAAAAATTTAATCTGGGAGTGAGGTTGATGCGGCTGAAAAAATTTTTTTTAACAGTATACCCGATGCGTATGATCCTGATACCTGTTTTCTGCATCTGCTTTTCAAT
>JAZRSP010000258.1:0-2525 GCA_045651565.1 Victivallaceae bacterium
CCAAGGATCTTTTCTTGAAGCGACAGTAAAAACAAAAATGGGACAACATTATTCCAACATATCCCAATGGGGGTTAGCATTAGAATGTTTTGATGCTGCAGAAAAATATTATGCAGCATATACAGAATATTCTGCTTGGAATGCTCAATGTTATGCGGGGAAGTCTATTGCTTATGCAAAATTGAACGACTGGGAAAACGCCTTGCTTTATAGAAAAAAAGCTTATGAAATTGATAAAGAACTCTACCCCACCAATCATAAAACATTGCTTTACCATTACTGGTGGATGTATGAAATCAATATTAAACTTGGGCATAAAACTGACGCAGATAAGTATGCCAATAAATTTTCACTTAAAAAGCAATTCTCATATATTCGTCACAAAGCATCCCTTGTTGCAAAAACGGACATTGACAAAGCACGTTCTATGCTCATCAATTTAGTAAATGAAATTAAAGCAAGTCCTGATTCAGAAAGTGCGGAATTGGCATATACTCTTTTTGCGTTAGGAGCAAGATACAATGAAATAAAAGATTTTGTATCTGCATTAGAGTGCTTAAATAACGCCTATGAAATATATAAAAATAAATTTCCGGGAGAGAAAAAATACTCTTGGGATGCAGAGTATTATAATAATCTCGCAATTGCATTACTTGGAGTTAATCAAATATGCCGAGCAGCTGAGGAAGGTGAAAAAGCTGTTAAAATATCAGAGGAGCTTGGAGATCTGGAATGGGAAATTCATTGCTTAAATACATTGGCAAAAGTTTATAGGCATATGCAAGAATATTCTCGGGCATTAGAAATACACGAAAGCGTATTAGAAAAATGTAAGACGGTGAAAGATTACTCGTTAGCCAGACTTTCTACAATTAAAACAAACTATGCAAGAACCCTGATTGAACTTTGCAGATACGATGAAGCTATGAAGCTTGAAAAAGAATCTTTAGAGTTTCGTATGGCAACATTGCCAGCACATCACGAAAACCTTGCAATAAACTATTACAACATAGGGCAAATTCTAGTCAAACAAGGGGCTTTCGAGGAAGCCATTGCTTCTTTGACCAATGCATTGAATGTTACCACAATGCCGGAATACCAGGGACGACAAATTACTTCTGAAATTATTCAGGAGCTTTTGGATAAAATCAGGAGTTGCCAAAAATGAAAATATCACGAAAAAACATTCTGTCGGATAATATATCGTTTGAACGAAGCTTCCGTTGCTGGATGTATGAGGATACAGACTTGATTGATGCTGTTTGTGAACGCGGTTGGGAACATATTCCACAGCATTATGTTGCAGAATTATATATCCGACTTTGTTTCAATCCGAATAACGAAAATATAAAAAATTGCTTGACCAAGGTTTTGCCACACACTTTGTTGCCATTGTTGCTCGAAGAATGTAAAAAATTTCCCTATGGAGATACAAGATTAGCAACTGACTTGGATAATGGAAATATACGAAAAGTAAAAGAAGCGATTGAAAAACGTTGGCGTGAATATGCAAATGCAGACGGCAGTTTCCCCGTTTGTAATGAAACATCAGCTTATTTGATCCCATTTATTTTAATAAAAAAGAATTCTCTGACATCAGAGGTCTTGGATTATCAAAACAAGCAAATCCCCGAATGGAGTCAGGCGATTGAAGAATTGAAGTTGGACTATTCTGTAAAACTTCTGATTGAATGGGATGAGGATTGTCACTTAACTGGTCACAGTCTTCAATTACCGATGTTTTTGGCTGCACTGACAAAAAGCGAACAGTTGCTTCCCTTTGATCCTTACAGGTTTATCGCCACTGGAGCGATTGAGCAGAACAGATTAAAAGCGGTCCAGTTCTCGACCAAATACGAAAAATTGCATAAAAAATACATCCGGGCACATTTTGTTTGCCCCAAACCGCAGGAAGATTGTGCAGATATTAAAGCCGGGATCATGCCGGAGGGATTTACCCCGCAGGATATCCGTAATTTCTGTGTTGAATTTATTGTAAAACATCATTTAGTGAAAAATGAGCCTGTAAGTATGGCTTTTGTCGGTCGCAGAGATGAATTGAGTAAAATCCATTCTTTGCTCAATCCACATTCTGCGAAACCTAAAAAACTTCCGCTGTTGACTGGAGAATCCGGTATCGGTAAAACGGCATTGGCAAAGCATTATGCCAAAATGTGTTTCCAGTATGAATATCAGGAGTTTGTAATTCTCAATGGGGAATGTGAATCACTGCCGGATATTTTTGAAGCACTTTACCGTAATCAAACCTGCAAAGAAAAACTCGGCTTTGATATCCCGGATAAACAAGGTTCTTACGGAAAATTTGAAAAACTTATCCATCAGTTGACACAGCGGGGGAATCGTATTCTTTTTATTCTTGATAATCTTTCCCCGAATTTGCATCTTGGAGACGATATTAGAGAATATTTCTGTAATTATCCTGAAAGCTGTATTGATTTTATAGCAACCTCAAGTTTTTGCAACTTCAAAGTCAATGAAAATGATGTTGTCGCGTTTATACCGTT